>JAHDEB010000024.1:1760-46611 GCA_020629055.1 Chloroflexota bacterium | reverse complement strand
AAACGGCCGATTAGGGACTATGTTCCTAATCGGCCGTTTTTAGACGATAACTAAACTGTTTTTTTATGGAGAGGGGCTCTATTCTTTGATATACGGCACACTTGGGAAACTAACCAGCCATTGATAGGTATCGTGCTGACCACCGTCATATGAAACCATCAACCGGCCGCCCAAGAATGTATTACACTCTTCCATCCGAATATCAAATGCCGCATTTGGATCACAATTTTCCGTAAAGTCAGGCACCGTCACCTTGAACGGTGGGTCAACGAATCGATTGTTACAGCGAGGGAAGCAGCGATCTTGACCATCTTCAGTGTCATTTGCCTCATCGTAGTATTTTAGGTAGCCATCAATCGAGTTATCAAACCCAGGCTCACATTCAGGATTCGGAATGGTGTCGAAGTAAAAACAAAGCGGATAGCTTGTTCCTGAGTCTGTATCAAATAGCGAGATCTCGATCGTTCGCCCTGCATATTCCGGGCTGACATAAACAAGAGGGAAATCGACACGATTGTCAGTTAAAGAGTTTAAGGGCATTACCCCAAGTGAATATACTGATACACCATCTGTGGAGTAAACATTCCCTTTATCTGTCATCTGTAGATTTCGTTCGTTTACTTCACTTTTAAAGCCGAAATGAGCATGGGGTGGACCTGCCCATACCTCGTATCCATTTTCAGAGGCACCTTCAACTGTTTGAATGGCCAAGTAGATATATTTCATTCTGGTTACTTGGTCAACGATAATCCCATTTACATCTTGGGACATGTCTATCTCAAAACCACGCCCCATCGTTGCCCGATCTTGAGCAACTGTAGCTAATGCATCTTCATCACCGGCCGATGCAACGGTACATTCATCAGCCGCACCACCAACGACATCAAAACCACCGTTGTTTTTTGCCCAATTTTGATTCTGGCAACTGGTTGGTACCGGCCCAATTTCGTTCCATGCTCCGGGTGAAACCCAATGCAGGTCAGTTTCAGCATGATATGTGCCGATAGGGGGAACGCCGTAGGGAGCTAAGTTAGGATAATACTCCGTTTGCCCCGCGTAGCTGGCTAAATCTTGGCGTACAACAGAGCCATCGGTGTCTTGCTGATAATAATACAGGCTGTAAAGCGTAACTGTTTGTTGGTTGATATCGGCACTGTCGCTACCAGGGCGTCTAAGTTCATCCAATCGATAAAACCAAAATGGATTAACTTGGTCGAGCTCGTATGGGTTTGTATTGTTGTTGTAGTAAGCCGAATATGGATTGTCACCACAGCGCTCCTTACCCGCTTGTTGATCCCATTCACATGTCTTAATGATACACGGATTGTGAAGCTGATTAGCAGCTGAACAGTCGGACTCATCAACCGGCTGAATGAGATCTAATGGGGTTGCGCCATTATTCAGCAGTAGGGTGCCAAACTTATTTGAATGGGACAAGGTGGCTCCTGCTGGAACATTGCGGTTGATTGAATCAGGATCCAGCAGCTCGACACGGACAATTTGAGTGTCATCTGCCGTCCCGTTATTGTTTACCGTGCCTGTGTAATCTTCCGGCACTTCAATTCGATAAATGTAGGTGCCACTATGTCCCCGTTCCTCTCGAAACGGAGATCCAGGATTCGAGAAAGCATCTCCAAAGCCTGTCCCTTGGCGCGGGCCAAAAATCGCTTGGGTCGAAGTTGTAATACCACTTAGTGAAACGCGGCGCCCCGCATAGAGGTCAACCAACGGGAAATAGGCGGCCGTCGAAGATTCGCGTAATGTCCATTCATCAAACCCTAAAACCGGCATAAAAAATAGAGGTAAATCCCAAGTCACCGTAATCGTATATTCTCGAGCACCTAATGCGGAAAGCTGTTGTGAAGATTCGAAACTGGTTAACTGTTCCAAAGGGACCGCTTCATTCGTATCCATGATTTGGTTGGTGGCCAAATACTGGATTGCGTTTTTATCCGCCTCGATCAGCCCCCCTTGTTCGGCCGTTGGTCCCAATTGTGGGGCACCGGCTAAGGCGGCCGAGTCGACGATTGACTTTAATTGCGCCTGGCGCATCCATACAAAGCCCAAGTCGATCGCAAGCCCTGTAAAGCCGATCAGTACAATTAGAGCCGCAGCCACAATGACGATCGCTTGCCCGCTTTCTTCTGATTCTAATTGTTTGAAAAATGATTTTATTTTATTCATGATTTAAAGGGCTGACGCTTATTAAACGAATGATAGAGAAATGTCAGCTGGCAGAAGTGGAAGTTTAAGATCACACTTCTTGTAAGAGTTACTGTTCTACAATCTGCCCACAAGATGTATCGGTTCGAACAGCTTCCGCGACAATAAAGTTGCTTCCACCTACTCCGTCTCCGTCATTGCTGTAGCCAATAATTTTTAAAATAATAAATCCAGCTACTTTAAAGTGATCTGAAGATTCGTCTCCCATAATGGGTACTCGAATCGATCGTCCGACTTCGATATGGTCTTGCAATGCGGCCCATGCCCCTGCACCACCATCATATTTGATGCGGTCGCCCACGTGGACGCCATCTCCCGGAGTAGGGTCAACACCGAACTCGGGTGAATAATAGTTGTAGCTGTCAGTTGTACCCGGCCATGCTAAGTCGGCTGCGGCTGAACTGCCATTCGTCCACTTGGCCCACCTGAATGTGGACCCTTCATTTAGGACATAAACGTCCCCTTCCACACCCTCATTTACATCTCTTAAACCAGAACGAGGTCTAAACTCGTCCCATAACGGTGGGTTTGCCGGATAGTTGTATTTTTCTAAACCACCCGTACCAACTACAGGGTCAAATGTGTTCGAAGTCCTTTCGTAGTAACTTAACCCTTGAGGTGATTCTTGGCTGGGTAGATTTCGAGCTGCTGAAGAAATCGCCAATGGATAAAGGTCGCAGCCGTTTGTTTGCTCTCCAATCGCATGTACAGTCATATATTTTTGACTGCTTATCATCACGTCTTGACCAAAATAGGTTTGAATACCTAGAATCGTTTCAGCCTTGTGACCCAGAATCAAGCCCACTATTTCTTCATTCTCAGATTGAGTTCTCCCTTCAACCGTATTTTGTAATAGCTCAACCACTTCTCCATCAACGACTCTGGCTCGGGTTTGTAACCCTTGCAGAATTTCGTTCGATAAAGTGTCGGAGTAAAGTTGAGTCTGAGTATAAAGTTCAGTCCGCCCCAAGCCAAAGACATGTTCAAACTGTGGTCCCCCATCTACCCAACCGGTCCCTTGAGCATTGACTTGGCCGCGTACCACATAGGCGTCCCACAAGCTCTCATCACTAATCGGCATCGTTTGGGTTAACACGTTATACGCTGAAACGTAAACGCCGTCATCTGATCCACCGCGAGACCCAAAGCGGACCCCCATGTCGACAGCTGTCGTAATTCGTTGCCGTTGAACGAGCAAGTTGCCCACTTCGACGATACCTGCAATAAGCATCATAAAAAGTGGCAAGCTAATCGCCAATTCAACCAGACTTTGACCTTTTGTTTTCTTGTTGCGTTTACCCATTGCTTTTACAAATCACTTTTTTCAATTAAGACACCATTCTCGGCATCTATCCTAAATTGCATATTTAACCCGGCCGTTTCATTTTGGATAATAATAAACCATTCAGCCAAGCCGCTTTCTTTTTTCTCTAACCGTAAGTGAGCCACCCGTTGGGCGTCGCCCACAAATAATTCAGAGCCACCGTTTGCTACCGCTAACGTCATTGCTTGGCCACTGTTTAATACCACTACATTTCGTTCAATTGTTCTGGGTACGAAATCCGCTTGCTTGGAGCCAAGCAGCTTTGCACCTTGGTCGGTGACCGTAAAAGTTCCAAATTGGGCTGTGCTCGGTGAATAATAAACAACATTCCAATTGGTTCGCCCACCATAAATATCTTCTAATTGATCAAAGCGAACGATTGTGGCGGAGGCGGTTACCATTTGGGCATCTGCCTGCCACGCTTGGGCTGCAATATCAGCTGTGCCTAATGCATCAACCGCGGTGATTCCATCTTTGACGGTGCCACCCCTTTCATAATTATTGACCTGACTTGCTGGTGCATTCGCTAATGCTCTAGACTGCAGCCAAAAAATAAGAAAGCCGCCGATGACGGCTAAAAATAAAACGGCTAAAAACCCAGAGATGATCCAATCAGTTCTCTTCATAAAAATAGAGCTTGCGCTTAGTGAGAGATGACCGGCATATGGCTGTTATAACAACTCACATCTAGCTGGGCGTAATGCACTTCTTGGAAGTTCGTTGACACCGATTGCCCTTTCACCCGTTCATAAACCATGTGCATAACCCCATCGGCATACACAATTTGTGGTTTTACCATCCGCTCTGTAAAGGAGGTCGGTAATTTATAGTTTTTGGCTACATTTTGATCAGGCTGGTAGCACATTCCCAACACTTGCTCAAAGTTGACATTTTCTTGTAGTACCCCATGATAAAAAATCATCGCTTCATTTTGTTCTGTGATGCTGATCGAGGGTACCAATAGAATCGCATCGGCCGGAGCATTGCCTGCCTGAACCGAGGTGGCTGTAACTTCTCGTGGCCAACTGGCTGATCTATCACAATTTACTGAACAAGATGTGTAGTAGGGTGCAATCGTCGGTGTTGAACTGATCGGGTCAATCGCCCCACCAATAACTTCTGATGCACCAAATACCACATGCACGGTAGAGCCTTGAACCGCTAAATCGATGTCTTTGACATCTTTATTGCCGGCCGAAAGCCCAACATCATTACTCCAAGTCACACCATTATCTAAACTTTGAGTATAGCGAGCGACGAGTGTGTCTCGAGATTCTAAAAAGACCACATGCAGATTTCCAGAAGCATCAATGGTGATTTCTGGTAGCTCTGAGCGGCCAATTTCGGCCGGGGTGCTCCAAGTACCGCCGCTGCGGGCAGCAAAACGGATGCGAGAAGTATTCGCCCATACGACGTATACACGGCCGCTGTTGACCGCCAAAGATGGCTGATCAAGGACTGATGGACTTTCAGCAACCTCGATGGTTTCGGCCGGTCCCCAATTGTCTCCAGATTTAGAGGCATAATAAAGCGTAAAGTTTTCAGTTGAGTTGTTTTTCTCTACCCACACCGCGTGAACTACACCGTTTGTTGCCACCGCAATATCAACTTTGTCGACGACAAATGAAAACGGATCGTCTCGAATGATTTGTGGGGTAGACCAATTGTTCCCACCATCGGAACTCATTGAATAATATGGCTCGTTCGCAGTCGATGAGATTGTAGAGCCTTGCTTAAACGCAGTATGCAATACACCGTCTGTACCCAATGCCAAAGATGGTACAGATGATTTTTGCCCAGCAATCGAAATCGGAGTGCCATTAGAGGTCCAAGGCGAGTTAAATAAGGCTACTTCTTCTTCAGGGCTTGCTTGATCAGCATCTGCCGAGCCCAAAGTAAATAGCATAGTCACCATGATGGCTGTTGCCACTGCCCACAAGATATCTTTTTTAACTTTCATAAAAGATCGTCGTGATGTCCTTATATCGAACAACCTGTAGGCGTAATTGTCATATAAACATCTTCAAAAACCGCTTCGTCTGGGTCAGGTAAGATGGGGAACCATGAGCCAAAATAAGCATCGCTACCTGCCAAGGATAAGCATGCGACAACGGTGTAATAATCACCACCGGTTAAGGGTGGCACATCAAAGAAGCGGTAACGTCCATTTGCATCGGAAATAGTTTGTGCAATAACGGTGCCCTGACTGCCATCGGCCGGTTGTTCAACCAGAAATACAGACGCTCGCTGTTGTGGTACAAATTCTGTATAAAGGGCTTTCACTCGGCCGCGTACCGAATAAGGATCACTTTCCTCAGATGGAATAGGCGTGGGTGTTGGAACATTTAGCGCAGGGGTTACCACGATATTGCCGAGAGATGACAAATTGTTATCTTCGTGCTCTTCATCGCTAATTTGGTTAATCGTATCGACCATGCCCCACGCTTCACGTAGCCCGGTTACATCATTTTGAAAACCGATTGGTGAGGTGATTGTGATTACTCGAGACGAATTCGCCGGCATATCTGGAATGGCGATAAAGCCATCACTATAAGGGTCGGCAATAATATATGTTCGGGTAATCGGATCTGTCTCGCTAATAATCGCGGCTGCTGGTGGGTCTAAAAACAGGTCTACAAAGAACAAACTGTTTACGTCTGTTTGCCCGGTATTGGTAATAGCAAAGCTAAACTCAACCGATGTGTATTCAGTAATCGGTAGATCTGAAACCAATTTTGGTATAGAAATAATCAAGTCAGGAGGCGAGAGGGTGGGTGTTGCGGTCGGCGTTTCTGTTGGAATAGGTGCAGGGCAGGGAATCAATATGTTCATGGTGAACACTTGATTTGTTACCCCATCGATCGCACTCAAGGTGTGGTTCCCAGAATCTCGTACACCCAAGTCGAAGTCCATAGTGCCGATCGCACCGGTACTATCTGTCGTGGCATTCCCTACAATTTCGTTGTTATCCCATACAAATTGGATGACATGACCAGCCGTCCAGTTACCACCAAATATTGTGAAACGCGCGGATGGGTTAGGATTCACGCAGTTATCCCCAAAAGGAAATGCGATAAATGGGCCAGCCGGAGAAGGTGTATTCGTTACATCTGGCGTCGGTGTTGGGGTTTCAGACGGTAATGGGGTCAGGGTTGGAGCTAAAACAGTTGCGGTTGCATCAGCGGCCGGAATCACGTACTCATCATCTTCAGAGCCGTTTTCATGTTGTGCAAGCACAACGATGTTGCCAGGTAGACCACCGGCATATATCGGATTGATATAATAGCCAGGGGACGAGTTGAGATCGATCTCGGCCGCGCCTTCATTTTCATTGATACATCCGTGATCGTTGGTTAATTCAACCGGCAATAGATCCATCGGGACGCCAGATGCTATGATCTGACCATTGGTTACATCTAGTAACTCTAGCGTGTAAACCGCATTCCCTGAATCATTGTTTACAAAGCGATCACCTGTAATTTGGAGGATTCTCTGACCAGAAATTAATGGCCCCTTAATTTTCACATCACATTGAACCAACGTTTCTGGCCGCGGTGTTTCTGTAGGGGTCGCATCGGGTGGAATAGAAGGGACCGGTGTTGGTGTAAAGGTCGCTGTCGGAGTATCTGTTGGCCCAATTTTGGGCAAGGCGGGCAACGGAGGCGGTAATGCCGCACCTTCAGTACGACCACCCGTTTGACCAAATAATTCATTGGTTAAGGTAACTTGTCCAAAAACAGGAACATTTTCAACAATTTGGCTTAACAACGGGGTAATAATCGGTACATTGTATGTTACACGCACAACCATCGGCTGCCCCGGTTCACCCGCAAAACCTAACTGCATTTGCTCCCCAGGCGATAGAGAAGAATTAAAACCGAAAACTTCTACATTGGTATAGTAATCTTCTTGAAATGCGACATCTTCCTCAATACGCCATCCTGTTAAATAGCGCAGGGCTTCTTCTTCTACCGATTCAGTTCTAGCCAGACAACCGACCGGCTGATCATCGCATATGCCTGGTTCAGATTTACCCGTTATCGCATAGCGCGCACCATTTCGGGCCGCAGACTGTACAGACGTCCAAGCCCAAACGATACGCCCCAATTCAATGACCATTGTAAGTAGCATAAGCAGCACAATGATGATCAAGGCAAACTCAACGAGAGCTTGGCCGCTGTTGTTTGTATTTTTGTGTTTACGAGACATGGTTGATGTCGCCTCCCACCTTGAATACAAGCAGCTTCCCATAAATGGTTTTTTTGATTGAGACACTCATTAAATTTGAGACTTTCATACGGTGGTTGAAATGATGGCCTGACATCTGCATAGGAGCGATTCTGATAACCAAATCCTATTTAGATGATTAAAGCGAAAATATAATTTAACTTTAAACAATAAATATAGAAATCGGAACCCCACGACTAAAAGGAAAATAAACTCTTTCTCTCATTTCAAGTTACATTCTTTAAAAGTTGGGGATTAATTCACGAACTATACACGTGGCAGGACCCTTTTTCTGTAGTTTACACTACATAACTTAAAACAAAAAAGGGTACACCCCGCAGAGAGTACCCTTTCGTCAGTCATCACCCGATTACTTTAACTATACTTGTGTCTCGGATGCAACTCTTTTTAACTTCTGTTCAGCTTGCGCTTGACTGCGCATCGCTTTTTCTTTGCTGTTACCCAAGGTTGCAGCTACAAAAGCATGGAACAATGGATGGGGGCGATTCGGCCGGCTTTTGAATTCTGGGTGGAATTGCGAGCCTACCATGAATGGGTGATCAACGACTTCAGCGATCTCAACCAATCGGCCGTTAGGCGATTGCCCAGAGAAGGCTAAGCCTGCTTCTTCAAAGATTTTGCGATATGCATTGTTGAACTCCCAGCGGTGACGATGACGTTCATCGACGGAAGGCAATCCATATGCCCGGAATGCTTTTGTCCCTTCAGTCAGCTTGCACGGATATGAGCCCAAACGCATCGTTCCACCCATATCATCAAGCCCATGTTGGTCGGGTAGCAAACTAATCACCGGGTGTTTGACACTTGTGTCGAACTCAGTACTGTTCACTTCATCAGATTTAAGTGCATACCGGCCGAATTCGATGCAAAGTACCTGCATGCCTAAGCATAAGCCCAGATATGGGACCTTTTTCTCACGTGCCCAGCGAGCGGCCAAAATTTTGCCTTCAATACCGCGAGGGCCAAATCCACCAGGGACCACGATGCCTGAAACGCTTTCTAAGCGATCCCAACCTTTACGTTTTTCTAAATCGCCTGAATAGATCCACTCGATTTCAACATCGGTGTTATTGGAGATGCCAGCATGGTAAATCGCCTCACGTACACTCATATAAGCATCGTGCAGCTCTACATATTTACCAACGATACCGATCCGAATTTTTTCTTTCGGCCGTTCAATTTCTTGGACCAAGGCTTTCCACTCTGCCAGATCAGCTTTCTTTGTAGTAAGTCCTAATCGATCGACGACGATGTCAGCAAGGCCTGCATCCTCAACTTGCAATGGAACTCGATAAAGAATGTCGTTGGTAACAGCTGGAATAACAGCATCCGGTTTAACATCGCAGAACAGTGCGATTTTTGCGATTAGCTCATCAGGGATTTCGTGGTCTGCGCGTGCAATAATCGCATCTGGCTGGATACCGATTCCACGTAATTCACGAACACTGTGTTGGGTTGGTTTGGTTTTTAATTCGCCGCTTGCACCGATGTAGGGCAGGTAGGTGACGTGGACGAACATGGTGTTCTCGCGGCCTAGCTCACTGCGCATTTGACGCAATGACTCCATGAAGGGGAGTGACTCGATGTCACCGACCGTTCCGCCAACCTCGATCAAGACAATATCTGCTTGAGAGTGTTCAGCAACCAATTTCATGCGACGTTTGATTTCGTTGGTGATGTGAGGAATCACTTGAATGGTTCCCCCTAGGTAATCTCCACGACGTTCGCGCTGAATGACTTCAGAATAAATTCGGCCGGTGGTTACATTGGATAGCTGGTCTAAGTTGATATCGATAAACCGCTCATAGTGGCCAAGATCAAGGTCGGTTTCTGCACCATCTTCAGTTACAAATACTTCACCATGTTGATAAGGTGACATTGTGCCAGGATCGACGTTAATGTATGGGTCAAGTTTTTGAACAGCGATTGACAGGCCGCGAGCCTTTAACAATCTGCCTAATGCCGCCGCTGTCACACCTTTTCCTACAGAACTAACAACGCCACCGGTAAAAAATATAAATTTAGTCATGGTTTAACTGAGTACCTATTTTTTGAAATCATTTCCTACAAGGTATCGATTTTCAAAACTACTAATAATTTGATTTCATCCAACAAAAAGAAAGAGTTGTCATCTGCCCATGACAACTCGAACGTTGCGCTAAATTCTTCCCCAAAGCGCAGGTGTATGCTATGCAAATACCGTGAAATATTAATGCTAGTAGAGTCCCAAGATAACTAGGTTTAAAGTAAAACTAAATTGTTTTGTGTACTAAATGCAGAAAATGATTTAAAGAAACTTCTCTAAATCATCAGCAGCGCGGCGCATATCAAGAAAAATCAACCCCAATTTTGCACTGCTGCGGGCTAAAACGGTTAAAACCGCTTCTTCCCCGACGGCCATTAAAACAATAATGCCTAATGTACCGCTTATATAAACCCTGTCTAATGTCCCTCTCCGAAGTTCGGCTGCAATTCTATCTCCTAAAGACAACATAGCTGCCGACATCGCAGAAATACGATCTTCATCAACGCCGGATGGCAAAGATGAGGCCATAATTAGTCCGTCAACACTTACAACGGCCGAAGCTTCAATATCTGGGGTGCCCGCCTGAAGGTCTCTCAACCGGTCAACCATTTGCTCTGTTCTTGATCTCATTCGAGATTCTCCCTAGGAATTTAGGATTAATTGCCGACGCATGAAACGTATTCTAATGAAAACTGTTTAATGCATCGGCGGATACTATCATACCCATTTTCGGGTGTCAACATATTTACGAGAGGGTAAATAATCCTAGTCGGTCCGAGCGGTGTCTCTATGTGGTTCCAGCAATTCAAGGACTTCGTCTAAAAGGAATCGGCCGGTTGCAATGATCCCGTTGACCTTTGGAAACGATTTGTTGAAGACAAAATCAGCGCCATCTAGGTCAACCACACGGCCGCCTCCCTCTTGAACAATGATAATGCCTGCACAGATGTCCCATTCATGTTTTGGGCCACGGCTCCACGTTGCATCTGCAACCCCAAAGCCTGTTCGCGCCAATTTCCAAGCGATGCTGCCCATCGTAATCAACTCAAACATCTCTTCAAAAGGTTCAAACTCCCCACGTTTACGCTCAGACCGGCTAGCATCGATCGTAGAGCCTTGCAACTCTTTACGGACCGATGATTTAACGGGATTGCCGTTTAAGCTTAGTCCGCCACCCTTGTATGCTGAGACCATCTCGTCTGTAATTGGGTTGAAAATCGCGCCAATCACCGCTTTTCCATCTTCTGTTAAAGCGACAGATACAGAAAACTCGGGGATACCCATAACAAACTCTTTTGTCCCATCCAATGGGTCAACAATCCAGACGAATCGCTTCATCAATCTTTCAGGGTTATCAACCGTTTCTTCGCTGAGCCACCCCGCTTCAGGCAAAAGGTCCATTAGGGCAGACTTGAGATATTCATCGGCCGCCTTGTCAGCTTCAGTAACCGGATTGTCAGGCGATTTTTCTTCAACCTCGAACTTACCTTTATAAAAGCCCTTTAAGATCATTCCTGCTTGGCGAGTGATCTCCTCTACATCGTTCATTAGATCTTTATAATTCATTCTATGTTCCTATTTTATATTCAGTAAGTTGGGTTGGTACTTTAGTCACGGTTTGCTGTTCTAAGAGGGGGCAATTCGGTAAAACTATTTAATTCAACGTGAAGGGCACGTGAAAGCTGTCTGTTCCGAAAAACGTGATAATATTATGTAAATCCTTCAAAATGTTGCTGATAGGGTGTGTTTTTATGTCTTCCCACACATTCCCCCAGACACAATCAGCGCAGGTTCTACCTATAAACGTTTCTATTCTAATACAGATACTTTTGTAAACTAAAGTGAATTTACAGAGTCAGTTCACCACTTTTATTGTTTTTTCATACTGATGAAATGTGATTAAGCAAGGAGCTTCCCAAAATGAAAGAGAAAATCTTTAATCCTCAACTGTCGAGTTTATCTAGGCGTGCCATGTCTTGGATACTAATTTCGGCCGTCGTTGCAATCGCTATGTTGACCTCCCCAACTGTCGCTTTTGCGCAAACTACACACACCGTCGCACCAGGGGAAACTATGTATGCGATTTCGCGGCTATACAATGTTCCTGTTGCCGACTTAATCGCTGCCAACAGCCTCATCAATCCAAATTTTATCAAAGTAGGGCAAGTCATTACGATTCCGGGGACCGCTGGCGGCGGTGGGACTGAACCCACACCTAATCCTCCTCCAGCAACTGAATCAAGGACCCACGTGGTCGCTTCCGGGCAAACGGTTGGTACGATCGCACGTTTATACGGGGTCACGATCAATGATATCGCAAATGCCAATCAGCTTTTAAACATTAACCTTATTTATGTGGGACAAGTGTTGGTTATCCCGGGCAGTGGGGGCGGTACACCTACACCACCCACAACGCCGAATCCGACCCCTGAGCCAGAAACGCCTGCCCCATCTCCGGCACGAACCCATGTGGTTTCACGCGGACAGACATTAGGTGGCATTGCAGCTTTGTATGGTGTGTCGGTTCAATCGATTGTTTCGGCAAACGGATTAATTAGCGCCAATTTGATTTATGTTGGGCAAGTTCTGACCATTCCTGGGGCATCTTCGGGTGGTGGTACACCAACGACTCCGGCCCAACCGCCAGTAACAGGTGGCCCAATTACAATTAGCGGGACTCCTTTAGGTGGACAAACCCACAACCTTTCTCATCCTAACGAGATGAAAAGCGCAGGGATGACTTGGGTTAAGTTCCAACACAAATGGGGTGCTGGGAATAATCCTGCTGACTTACAAGGGCGAATTACCAACGGACATAACAATGGTTTCAAAGTCTTGCTCAGTATTCCGGGTGCAGATACCTACCCAACATCGATTGATTTTAACGGATATGTTGAATTTCTACGTGGGGTAGCTAGTTTGGCTGATCCACCAGATGCGATAGAAGTTTGGAACGAGATGAATATCGACTTTGAGTGGCCACTTGGGCAAATTAACCCGACCACGTATGTCAATAGCATGCTTGCTCCCGCTTATAACGCGATTAAAGGGGCAAACTCGAACATCATGGTAATTAGTGGCGCACCTGCCCCAACCGGTTTCTTTGGCGGCTGTTCGGGCAACGGTTGTGATGACGATGCATACATCCGCAGCATGGCTGCGGCCGGGGCTACCCGGTACATGGATTGTATGGGGGTGCATTACAACGCTGGTGCAACGGCTCCTGGTGCCTCTAGCGGTCATCCGGCTGATAATGGTGCACGCCACTACAGCTGGTATTTTGGATCGATGGTGAACACCTATAGTGCGGCCTTGGGGCGGAACACACCGCTTTGCTTCACTGAAATCGGTTATCTAAGCACCAACGGGTTCCCGGCGACGCCACCAGCATTCGGTTGGGCCGGTAATACGACGGTCGATCAGCACGCTCAATGGTTAGGCGAGGCATATCGTTCGGCCGCCAGCGACTCTCGGGTTCAGATGTTTATTGTCTTCAATGTAGACCTTACCTTCTTTGATCCTAATGGTGATCCCCAAGCCGGATATGCGATTATCCGGCCGGACGGGTCATGCCCAGCTTGTGCAACGTTAAAAGCGGTTAGTGGAGGCTAATGAAGGTAACGATTTATTCGGATGGTGGAGCAGACCCCAACCCCGGTTATGGGGGTTGGGGGGCCGTATTAATTTACGGAAAGCATGAGAAACGATTAAAAGGAAGTGCCAAAGATGTAACCAACAATCGGATGGAGCTTTCGGCCGCTATAGGCGCTTTGCAGGCGTTAAAACGCCCTTGTGAGGTTGATTTCTATACCGATTCGCAATATTTGCGGCGGGGTATTTTAGAGTGGCTAGACGGATGGGTAGCGGCCGATTTTAAACGAAAAGGTGAACCGATCCCGAATAAAGATCTATGGAAGAAGCTGCATAAGCTAATTGAGCCCCATCAGATTGAGTGGAATTGGGTCAAGGGTCACTCTGGTAACAAATACAACGAGATTGTTGATCAACTAGCAACAGAAGCACGGCAAGCGATAACCCCAACGATGGAAATTTCGGCTGACCTGCCGACCATTTTTGTGCGTGGCTCATGCAAAGGCAATCCCGGGCCAGGGGGCTGGGGATATGTGGTGCGTCTACCGGATGGAGACACATTGCAAAACTCAGGGAATGCAAGTGCTACAACCAATAATCGTATGGAAATAGAAGCGGTCTTGAACGGTTTTGCGGAGTTGCCTGCAGGGACCAAGACGGTTCAAGTTGTCACTGTATCTGATTATCTATTTCAAGGGGCGACCCAGTGGATAACAGGCTGGAAAAAGAAAAACTGGGTAAAGAAGGGGGGGAAGGCTGTCTCGAATGCTGATTTATGGCAGATGATTGATGATAAATCTAATAGTCTGAACGTGCGTTGGTTTAACGGGAAAAATACGATTCTTGATGGGGATGAGCTCGCCATTGCTGCGAAATTAGCCAGTGAGGCGTCTGCAGGTCGGTAGATCAGTCATTTATTAGAAGAATCGCTTGATATTAAGCAAGCTTGACAGCAGCATGTAGGAAGCCGAAATCACCGATCGGCGGCATAAGTTCCTGAACCGCGGTAATCACATAGTTGTTTCCATCGAAGCTGACCTTGTCTCCTGGCTCGGGGCAATGGTCGGCGTTGATAATCGCTCCGGGGTGTCCCCCACCCTCAACTACATAGCTAACCTTATAAATTATCGTATCTTCTTTTGTCTCGTCGTCTGTCATTGAACCATCCAAAATTACTCGAAGCGATTCTAAGCGCTTGTCAGATTCATGTGGCGTAGCTTAAATGCTAAGTCCATCGCAAAGTGTTTCATCACAGAATATCCAATTGACGGATGTCTTTCACTTAATTCTTTAAAGTCATCGCTGTTGATTCGCACCAAATTGCACCCTTCACGGCCGGCGCGACCCGAAGCTGAGCGATGTCCTTGATCGAGTAAAGCCATTTCACCAAATAATTGACCGTGGCCTAGGAAAACGAGCACTTTGTCGGCATCATCTACCGTAACAAATACTTCGATCGAGCCATCAGAAACGATATAGACGTCCTTGCCGGTCGAGTTTTGTTCTACGATCAGTTGCCCCGCAGGAATTTCTTGTGCATGGCATATGCCTTCGACCAATGTTAATTCGTCGTCGTTGAGTCTACTAAAAATGTGCACATTTTCGAGTAACTTTTTCATGTATTTCCTATCGATCTGTTTTAACATTCCCCAAATGTTGCTTGTAATTATTAAGTAGGGAACCCTATCATACTCGATAAATTTCCCCCCGAAATAAATCAATTTATATTCTCGGATTTCAACTTAAGATTGTAAGCAGTTTGGTGCAAATTAGTTGTAGTACGATAGTACCAAGTTCAGGCTAGATGAACAACCATCATGCCCAAAAAGTACTGGATATGGGCTTATAAATCGACTAGACCCGACCGGAGAGCGGATAAAATCGCTTGGGTTCGAGAATTTGCGTGTAGTTTTTGAATGATTTGGCTCACATTATTTTTGACCGTGCCTTCGGCCAAAAAGAGTTCTGCCGCGATATCGGCATTACTTTTCCCTAAAGCCATTTGTTCCAAAATCGACTGTTCACGGCCGGTCAGTTTGTCAAATTGATGATCACCCTCTGAAGGTGATTTGGGCCGTTTTGCGTTATGGGTTGAGATTTTGCGAAATTCATCTAAAACCTTTCCTGCAATGCGCGAGTCGAGATGGACACGGCCGGCAGCCGTTTCGTGGATCGCATGCAAGATCTCTTCTCCATCGGTATCTTTTAATAGATACCCTTTTGCACCGGCTTGAATCGCATCAAAAACCCAATCATCCCCATCATAAGTGGTCAATACTAAAATGGCCGCGTTTTGATTTTGTTCCGAGATCTGTTTCGTGGCTTGGACCCCGTTTAAAATGGGCATTTTAAGGTCCATTAAAATTACATCAGGTTGCAATTCGGCCGTCTTTGTACAGGCTTCTTTGCCATCCTTTGCTAACCCTATCACTTCGATTCCATCTGCATGGGTCAAAATGATGTTTAAGCCTTTTCTGACGATATCTTGGTCGTCACAAATAAGAACCTTGATCATGACGAAGCCCCCTCGAACAAAATCGAATAGATGGCGAAATAGAAGATAAGGTTAAGCATGACGAAAAATAATAGGATACTGCTGGTGACTATCGTTTCTGAGACTAGGATTTCTGGGCTTGTTAAGCCTATAAGCTGGGGAATCCAAAGCGGGGTAAAGCTGAGGTTACCAAGACAAAGCGCCAGAAATAGTAGTGATAGGATCGCTTTGAGGTTTTGTGTTCGATTATTCATAGGGTGTATCCAAGTTGTTTATTTAAGACGGTTCCGGCCGATCAAGAAAGAGTATCACAGTTGTGCCGTCTCCCGGTTGGCTGTTGATGTCTAGTCTTGCACCGATCAGGCTGGCTCGTTCGTGCATCCCCATCAGCCCAAATCGGCCGGCAGGGGGTGGGGCGGCCGATAAAAAGCCTTTCCCATTATCTTGAACGATAAAAGTGGGTTTCCCGTTTAGTTGGGTTAGTTTGATTTGCATTTGGGTGGCCTCCGAATGCCGTTCGATATTGCCCATTGCAGCAGATAATATTCTGTAAATCGCTTGCTCTTCAATTTCTGTTAAATCGAGTTGGGCTTTGTCTTGCAGGTTTGATTCCAAGTTTGAAATAAGCTGGATGCCTGTACGTGACGCGATCTTTGTCGCCTCTTTTGTTAGGGCTGCAAGAAGTCCTAACTCCTCAAGAGGTGTGGCCCGTAATGTCGCGATTGCTCGTCGAGATTCAGCCAAGCCATCTTTTAAAACGAGGCGTGCCTGGGTTAGCTCGGTTGCGGCTGCGGCCGTATCGACTTGCAGTAATGTTTGTACCGCTTGTAGCTGCACCGTTGCGCCACTGATTGAATGGGCCATGGTGTCATGCAATTCTCGTGCGAGTCGATTTCGTTCACGACTTGCGGCTAAATCTTCCATCACCAAAGCTTGTTCAGCTAATTTGCGATTGGCTCGGGCCAGTTTTTTCTGCTCTCGCCGGGTTGCTTCAACCAGCATCCAGGTGATCAGGGCAGAGATGAGCGCAATGCCCAGCAAAACAAACCCCTTGATGGCGTAAAAATACCAGTTAAATGCGTCTGTTGGCATGATTAGTGTAATTAGGACATACGCTAGTCCAGAGACTGGCATTGACCATAAAATCCCTTTTAAGCGATATTGCCATGTGGCCAAAATAACGGGAATGATGATGAACATTTGCCCAAAACCGTGGATATTGTTGACTTGATCCGGGGTAAATTTGAGAATCTCGACAAACTGCGGATATGCGTAAAGGTCTTGATAGGGTTGATACAATGCATGCAGCAGTTCTAGATGAGGGGTTAGCATGCCTGTTAACAGGCCAAGGATGAGGCCTGCATGGGCCGCCGTTGGCTGATTTTCTTCTGAAAACAAGCGCCACCATGGGGCGATGACAAGCAGTAGAATGAGTGCACCGAACCCGGCCGACCACCAGCGGTAAAACGAAGGGCCCCATTCCCAAATTGTGAAATAGCCGGCGACTATCGCTGTTGTAACACCTAATAATTTGAATAGGGCTGCGAGACGATAGGTTAAAATTATTTGGGGGTTTGGCATTTTTACCATGGGTGAATTATAGCGGAAAAAACTCAGCCTGATTGCGAAATCAGGCTGAGTATCGTGTCGCGATCCCAGTCAGGGATTTTTAGCCTGTTAGCTGAGCCATCAGCATAATGTAGGCGATGAATGAACCAAGTAAGAAGGTGAATATTAGTTTTCCGTTTAAGATTCTCATTTGTTTTCTCCAAGTAAAGTTTGTATCTGCCTCTCGTTGCACCGATATTAGGTTGCAGGTTGAGTAGATGGGGTTGGGTCAGTTTGTGCTTCTGTTTCGACGACCGTTTTCCAAGATTTTTTGCGAATCCGTGCAAAGTTAAAGATGTTTAGAAAATGGGCGACTCCCAAAAAGAAGAGCACGATACCGATTTTCGTAGCTACAAATTCAAATACTTCTTGCACATTTTCCGGCTTTCTGCCGAAGCGCATGAATAGGGCGATGAAGCCGATGTTGACGAGGTAAAAGCCAACGAGTAGTAAATGATTAACGGCATTGGCGACTGTTTCGTTCCCGGCAAATGCGTCGATAATAAATACTCGGCCGTTTTTAAATAATGTTTGGGCGACCCAAATGGTGATGCTGATGCTTAGGCCGATGTAAATGATGTATGCGATTGATGTTAAGTCCATGTCGAACCTCCGTGTTTATTTGTTGACTGTATGATGGCAGATTACGATAATCGCCCATAGTGCCTGACGTCACGGCCGCTTGTGACGCGGGTCACTGTTTAACAGAATTCGCTTAAAGCAGAAGAAGGTAACAGATGACAGAACAACCGGTATTGCTAGAAATTAAAAATCAGATTGCTATTGTGACTCTAAATCGGCCGCAAGCGCTCAATTCACTGTCTAAGGCGATGCGAGATCAACTTGTCACTGTCTTTAAAGAGATTCAGCAAAATGAAGATCTGAGGGTTGTGATACTGACGGGCAATGGGCGTGCCTTTTGTGCGGGCCTTGATCTAAAAGAGATGGAAGCGGATGGTCTTAGTTCGAATGATTTGGGTACTACAGCCCCCTTTATTAAACTGATCGAACAGCTTTCTATTCCGATTATCGGGGCGATAAATGGCTTTGCGATCACTGGAGGGTTTGAGTTAGCGTTGCTTAGCGATTTTATGATTGCGGCCGAAAGTGCCAAATTTGCGGATACCCATGGACGGGTTGGCATTGTGCCTGGATGGGGGTTATCTCAAAAACTGCCGCGTATTATTGGTATTCAACGTGCAAAGGAAATGAGCCTTACCGGTAACTTTATTGATGCAGGCCAAGCTGAACGTTGGGGTTTAGTGAATAGGGTTGTTCCTGATGGGGAATTGATGGCAGTGGCGCTTCAGTTAGCCGGTGATATTGCCAGCTGTGATCCAATCGCTTTAAAAGAGATCAAGAAATTAATTGATGTTGGGTATGGAACTACCTTGGCTGAGGGGTTAGCGCTCGAAGGGGCTAGGTCAAAGGCGTGGGCGATGCAGATGGATGTGGCAACGATTGGAGACAAACGGCGTGCGGTTCAGGCACGCGGCCGCAACCAATAACGTTCAAGCGGTTTCGACTTTACAGGGATCTTAGTTAGATAGAAAAAGAGTATTCAGGAACCTACTACTTTCGTCCTTATTGGGAACTTTTGCTCATTGTGATTGCCTCGGTTTTCCACCAGAATCAACCTGCCGAAGGTGTATTTTTGTCACCTATTCGCATTTTATAAACTAATTTTGGAGACATTTGATATGAAAGGCATGGTTTTTACCGAGTTTTTGGAAATGGTAGAGGATAAGTTTGGCTGGGAAATCGCAGAAGATATTGTTGATGAAAGTGATTTGCCTTCAGGCGGAGCTTATACGTCTGTCGGGACTTACGATCACAACGAAATGGTCACCATGGTCGTTGCTTTAAGCGAAAAGACCGGATTAGATATTCCAACTTTGTTGAAGGCTTATGGAAAGCATCTGTTTGGCCGGTTTAACGCCCTTTACAGTACCTTCTTTGAAGATGTATCGGGGACATTCGATTTCCTAAAAAGTATCGATCAGTATATTCATGTGGAGGTACGTAAGCTCTACCCAGATGCGGAATTGCCAAAATTTGATTACGAATATCCGAATGACGAAACCTTGGTCATGATTTATTCGTCTAAACGACCATTTGCAGACTTTGCAGAAGGGCTGTTGATGGGATGCTTAGAGCACTTTGGTGAGTCAATTGAAATTCATCGCGAAGACTTAAATGAAGCCAATGGGACAGAGGCTAAATTTACGCTTGTTAAAGTCCCTGAAAGTGTAGCAGCAGATTAGTTGCTTTATTCAAAAAATATTGGCACTTCATTTTATTCATAGATCATTATGGCAGACTCCCTCTTAGCCCAAAAAGATCAGAAAATACAAAGAAAACTAGAGCGCCTTCGGGAGGCTCGCAAAGAGGCAGAGCAGCTCTTGGAAGAAAAAAGCCTAGAGCTTTTTTACCTTAACCAAGATCTGGAACGGGCAACTGAAGAACTCGAGCAGCGGGTATCTGATCGTACGGCCGACCTTGAGAAGAGCCTTGAGAGAATCGATAAGATTCAAAAGAGACTTGACCGCTTGCGAGCCGCTCGTAAAGAGGCTGAGAAGCTTCTAGAAGAAAAAAGCCTTGAACTTTTCCAAGTCAACCAAGATTTGGAAAAAACGATGGAGGAACTTGAGCAGCGGGTGCTTGAGCGTACGGCCGAGCTTGAAAACATCCTTGTAGAAGTGAATAAGAAAAGTGGTGAGCTGGCATTGATCAACTCCGTCATTTCGTCTGTGACGGCCGCTACCGATCTAGAATCATGTCTTGAAGTGGTTGTCGAAAGCTTGTTACAGATTGATGGGGTTGGCAAAGTTGGCGTTGCCCTCCTCAACAAAGATCAGAAATCATTAACCGTTATTTCAGAAAAATATGCCTCACTGGTTCCAACCGACACGGTAGGGGAGGAAATTGATCTTGAAGAGAATATTGAGAGCAAACTCGTTTTAGACGAGAAAAAACGGGTTTTGGTCACCGATGTGCAACATGCTGATGACTCGGTTGCGATCAATCGGGTATTACGAGACCAAAACATTTATTCTTTAGCCATTCTGCCTATCATCGTTTCAGACGAAGTAATTGGAACGGTCGGTATCGCCGTGATGGAAAAGGGGATTCAACTGTCGAATGACTCTCTCGATCTGATGGAATCGATTATTACCCAAGCTTCTGGGTCAATTCATAATCGACTGTTATTCGCAGAGCAAGAGAAAATATTAAAAGAGGTTGAAGCACAAAGAAATGAACTAGAGCTTGCCAATAAAGTCGTTGAAAATAGCCCTGTTATTTTAGTTCGTTGGCTTGCAGACAGAAATTGGACGGTAAAATATATGTCGTCTAATATCAAGCAATTTGGATATTCGCCTGAAGAATTTACTGTTCAAGAGAAGCCGCTTCATTCACTGATCCACCCCAATGACCTCCAACGGGTATTTAAACAAGGTTTAAACAATTTAAAAGAGGGCATTGAAGAGTTTACCGTTGAGTACCAGCTCGTTGGTAAAGATGGATCATTGTTTTGGGTCGAGGATCGGGTTCGAGTCATTCGGGATGAAAACAATCAGCATTTATTCAATGAGAGTACTCTCATTGATATTACAGAACGTCGAGCTGCTGAGGAAGCTGCCCGACTTACTCAGTTTTCAATCGATAATTCAACCCATATGCTTTTCTGGGTGAACCAAGATGCAAAAATCATCGGTGTAAACCAAACGGTTATTGACAGAATTGGCTATACACAAGACGAGATATTGCAAAAGTATGTTTATGAAATTGACCCGACTCTAAATGAAAAGAAATATGTAAATCTTTGGGCATATTTAGAAAAAACTGGAAGTCAGGTACTCGAGTCTCTGATTACTCCAAAAAATGGGGAAAGTTTTCCTATCGAGCTACATCTTGATTTTTTGGACTACAATGGGAAGCAGATCGTTGTTGCTCAGGCGATGGATATTACCAATCGGAAAAAGGCGGAGAATGAACTTAAAATCGCTAAATTTTCCATCGAAAATGCAGGAGACGGCATCTTCCGATTTTCTAGGGATGGGTCTATCCGCTATGCTAATAAATCCGCTTGGACCAGTCTTGGCTATACCCAAGAAGAGTTTTTAAACTTATCGATTTTCGACCTAAATTCTGAAGTGGAGCCGATTTGGACAAGTCTTTGGGAGAATGTGAAGGAGCATGGGGTTGTTGTCGATGAAGCGACACAATACACCAAAGACGGGATACCACGACCGGTAGAAGTCACCTCATCTTTTCAAGAATTTGATGGGGAAGAATATATATTTGCCTTTGTGAAGGATATTCGAGAACGTAAGCTGGCTGAAAGCAAGCTAAAGATCGCTGAATTTTCGATTGAAAATGCGGGGGACCGAATTTTCCGTTTGGCTCGGGATGGGTCAATTACATGGGCCAATCAAACTGCATGGACTGGATTAGGCTATACCCAAGAAGAGTTTCTCTCGTCAACCATATTCGACTTAAACCCTTCTATGAAAACCAAATGGGATGAAATTTGGGAACATATCAAGCAAAAAAGATTTATTACCGATGAAGGTATGCAGTTGCATAAAGATGGAACTAAAATACCCATTGAAGTCACTTCATCTTTTCAGGAGTTTGATGGGGAGGAATATATTTTTGCTTTTGCTCGAGATATTACCGAACGTATTGAAGCGCGACGAAAATTGCTCGAACAGCAAGAAAAAATTAAAGCAAGCGAAGAGCAAATTCGTCAGGTTTTAGATCAGCTGCCGGTTCCGGTATCGATATCTGACAGGAATGGTATTTTTGATTACGTCAACCTTGCCTTTGCTGAGGTTTTTGATGCTGATATCGAAGACTTCAAAAGTAAAATTCAAGGGAAAGATATCTACTTTGATGAGTTGTGGCGAGATAAACTTTGGGAAGAGCTCAACAAATCTGGGTTAGCGAGAAACGTTCATCAAATTTACAAAAAACAGTCGGGCGAGCACTTTGAAGCTTTGACGACGGCTCATTTTATGAGCTGGAAAGGGAAAGATGTCTTGATTGCGACATGTCTTGACCTGACCGAGCGGTTAGAGAATGAGCGGAAGCTCAAAGAGAGTGAGGAGCAATTAGGCTCTATCTTGGCCGTTTTGCCAGTGCCTATCGCCATCACGGGGCAAAATGATCGTTCGATCCGTTTTTCTAATGAAGCGATGCGTAATTTGATGGGGAATGGCCCCGATGATCACCGCGAAGATTTGTTGCGTAACCTCTATTTTGATGAAGATTCAGGCGGTACGGTTACAGATGAATTAAACAGCTTTGGCTTTGTTGAACGGCAAGAACTAATAATCGGAAAAAGGGATGGAGATTCTTTCTGGGGAGAATTGATGCTGAAGAACTTCTCCTATTTTGGTGAAAATTCTACATTAGGCAGCATTTATGATATAGATGCGAGAAAGAGAGCTGAAGAGGCGATGAGAGAAGGGAAAGAGGCGGCCGAAGCGGCCGCACAAGCCAAGAGCGATTTCTTGGCGAATATGAGCCATGAAATTCGTACACCGATGAATGGGGTTATCGGGATGGCTAGCCTATTGGTCGATACGGACCTGAATCCAGAGCAAGTTAGTTTTGTTGAAACGATTAAAAATAGTGGAGAGTCGCTTCTAACAATTATCAACGAAATTTTGGACTTCTCTAAAATCGAATCGGGCAAGATGGAGCTTGAAAATGAGCCGTTTAACCTAAGACGCAGTCTAGAAGAAGTTTTAGATTTAATCGCGCCAAAAGCGTTTGAAAAAGGGCTAGAGCTGCTTCTAGATTATGACAAAAGTGTGCCTGAGGAAATCGAGGGTGATGTCACCCGGTTAAGGCAGATTATCGTTAACTTGCTTTCAAACGCGATTAAATTTACTTCTGAGGGTCAAGTGACTTTGCGCGTTATTGCCGTCACAAACGAACAACCGATGACGCTCCAATTTGCTGTAGAAGACTCAGGCATCGGCATTCCGGCCGATCGTATGGATCGATTGTTTAAGTCTTTTAGCCAGGTAGACACCTCGACAACCCGAAAATTCGGTGGGACAGGGCTTGGGCTCGCCATTAGTAAGCAGTTGAGCGAACTGATGGATGGTGAGATGTGGGTTGAAAGTGAAGCGGGCAAGGGATCGACCTTTTCGTTTACTATCAAAGCCCGAGCTACCGCTGAGAACTCATCCCATTTAGACCTGCAATTGCTTAGCAGGATGAAAGGGAAGCAAGTGCTGCTGATTAATGATAACGTCGCCAGCCAAAATTTGTTGGCAGACCAGTTAAATGATTGGGGCATCCAAGTTGTAAGATCTGAGTCTGGGCCAGCCTCATTTATGATGTTATTGGAAGCTGGGCATGATATTGATGCGATTTTCCTAGATTTAGACTATCTAGAAATACATGATGTAGATTCGGAAGCGATTTTGAATGAGCTGCTGAAAGGGCATTCAGCCCCACCCCTAATTTTGTCGGCCCCGCTCATGAATAAGCCCAATAAAAAAGAGATGCTTGGGACTTCTCGATTTGTTTCTAAACCACCGAAACAAGAAGAGTTTTTTAAGGCACTTTCATACTCGTTTACCGGAAAAGAGCATATCGCTCAACGATTCTTAGCGCCAAAGGCTGAAGATAAACCGGTGCTTGGTGAACTGTTTGACATTCAGATTTTGCTGGCTGAAGATAATAAAGTAAACCAGAAAGTCGCGGTTAACATGTTTAAACGGTTGGGATTTGGTGTCGATATTGCAGAAAACGGGGCAGAAGCGATTGCGATGTTAGAGCAGGCCCCATACGATGTTATTTTTATGGATGTTCAAATGCCTGAAATGGATGGTGTTGAGGCAACAAAAATAATTAATGAAAAATGGGGTGAGTCGCGCCCGTTGATTATCGCGATGACTGCGAACGCGATGACAGGGGACAGAGAGAAATTCCTAGCGGCCGGAATGGACGATTATGTGAGCAAGCCGGTTCGGGTTTCAGATATCGAGGAAGCCATCATGCGATCAGAGGATCGGTTCAAGAAAAAACCAATTTAAGCGCTTTTCTACTCAGATCATAATTTGAGGCTATAATTAAATTCAAACGCTCGTTTGAATTTTTATGTTGGGGATATTTATTTATGAAAGATGTTTATATTGTTGCTGGAACTCGGACGCCCATTGGCCGATTTGGTGGTGGTCTTAAAGATGTTTTGCCAGTTGATTTAGGTGCCCATGTGATGGGTGCAACATTGGAGCAAGCCGGTATCAATGGAGACAACCTCGATTTGTACATCATGGGGAATGTTCTTCGAGCTGGACACGGTCAGCTTTTGCCCCGCCAAGCGGCGATTAAAGCTGGTATTTCATCAGACGTTGACGGATATGCGGTAGATATGGTTTGCTCATCTGGGATGATGGCGGCCATGAACGCTGCCACCTCGATTAAAGCAGGCGAGTCCGATTTAGTTTTGGCCGGTGGTATGGAGTCGATGTCACAAACCGGTTTCTTTTTATCTGCCCGGGCTCGTTGGGGGTATAAATATCTGTCCGGGAAGCCTGAACAGCTCAAAGACATCCTTGAATATGACGGTTTGACTGACCCGATTGAACAGGACAATATGGGGCATGAAACGGATCGGCTTTCAAAAGAATATAAAGTTGAGCGGGAAGAGGTTGATGAAGTGGCTTACTATTCGCACAAACGTGCGGCCGAGGCGACTGCAAACGGTATCTTCGAAACTGAAATTACCCCGTATGAAGTCAAAACGCGTAAGGGCACAAACGTGATTCGTGCAGATGAAGGGATTCGGTCAGATACGTCGGCCGAAGGGTTGGCCAAGCTACGCCCTGCATTTACCGAAGATGGGATTTTGACGGCCGGAAACGCCAGCCAACTGAGCGATGGGGCTGCCAGTATGCTACTGGCTTCGCAAGAGGCGGTAGAAAAGCATGGGTTAACCCCGTTGGCAAAAGTAATTGGTAGTTCTTGGTCTGCGGTTGAGAGCTGGCGTTTTGCTGAAGCACCGATCCCGGCCGTGAAAAAGTTGCTTGCCAAACACAACTTAAGCGTCGAAGATATCGACCTGTGGGAAAACAACGAAGCCTTTGCAACCAACAGCGTACTTTTCAATAAAGTATTCGGCATCCCATATGAAAAACTGAACATCTATGGTGGCGGTATCTCATTGGGTCACCCGATTGGCGCCACAGGCGCACGGCTGATGCTTACCCTGATTAATGGATTAGGGCGTACCGGTGGAAAATACGGTATCGCATCATTGTGCCACGGTGTGGGTGGCGGAACGGCCGTGCTAATCGAAAAGGTATAGCTACCGCAAGAAAGTTGCCGCCAACACTATAAAAACATCGCCGTAGGGGCGAAGGGAGCGGCGGCAACCTTTACTCTGTAACAAACCATCTGACTTCCTGGTCCCTACGCCCCGGCATGATTACAAGTAACACATGAAAAAAAAAGACGAGTGGACCAAATCTCAAGTTGAGCCGACTATCAAGCGTTTCCCCGAACGCAAAGACGACTTCACAACCAGCTCCGACATCCCCATGGAGCGGTTATTTACCCCGGCCGACATCGACCCAGCATACGAAGAAAATTTAGGATTTCCTGGTGAATATCCATTTACCAGAGGTGTGCAGCCCACCATGTATCGCAGCCGTTTTTGGACCATGCGCCAATATGCCGGTTTTAGTACAGCCAAAGAGTCAAACGAGCGGTATAAATATTTGCTGGCCCAAGGGCAGACCGGGTTAAGTGTTGCCTTTGATTTACCGACACAAATCGGATACGACAGTGATGACCCGATGGCGTTGGGGGAAGTGGGTAAAGTCGGGGTTAGTATCCCGTCTTTGGCCGATATGCGAATATTGCTTGACGGAATCCCGCTCGATAAAGTCAGCATCAGCATGACGATTAATGCACCTTCTGCGATTTTATTGGCGATGGTCATCGCTGTGGGGAAAGAGCAAGGGGTTGATCCGAAGCAATTACGCGGCACAATCCAAAACGACATCTTAAAAGAATATATCGCGAGAGGCACCTATATTTATCCACCAAAGCCATCGATGCGTTTGATTACCGATATTTTTGAATATTGTGGTGCAGAAGTGCCCCGTTGGAATACGATTTCGATTAGTGGCTATCATATCCGGGAAGCGGGATGTACGGCGGTTCAAGAGGTCGCTTTTACGCTTGCAAATGGCATCGCCTATGTCGATACAGCCCTCAAAGCGGGGCTGGACGTCGATGATTTCGCCAAACAGCTTTCTTTCTTTTTTAATTCGCACAACAACTTTTTAGAAGAAATCGCAAAATTTAGGGCCGCGCGGCGGATGTGGGCCAAAATCATGAAAGATCGCTTTGGGGCTAAAAACCCGAAAAGTTGGAAAATGCGTTTTCATACCCAAACGGGTGGCAGCACGTTAACGGCCCAGCAGCCGGAAAATAACGTGGTGCGGGTGGCGATGCAGGCGCTTGCGGCCGTACTTGGCGGCACCCAAAGTTTGCACACCAACGGCCGGGATGAGGCGCTTTCGCTGCCGACCGAAGAGGCGGTGCAAATCGCGTTACGCACCCAACAAATCATCGCTCATGAAAGCGGGGTAGCTGATACGGTCGACCCGTTCGCTGGCTCGTATGCGGTGGAAGCGCTTACTGATCAGATTGAAGAAAAAGCGTGGGCCTATATCAAGACGATTGACGATATGGGCGGTGCGATTGCGGCCGTGGAAGACGGCTATATGGGTCAAGAGATTCATGAAGCGGCATATCGGTTCCAACAAGAGCTTGAGCAAGGGATCGAGACTGTAGTGGGTGTGAATAAGTTCACGACCGATGAGCCGGTCAATATGCAAATTTTAAAGTTGGATCCTGCGATTGAAGAGGGGCAACGGCAACATTTAGCCAAACTGAGGGCCAATCGTGATAATGGCAAAGTCGCAGAGCTGCGAGCGCAATTGGCCAGTGCGGCCGCTTCGGATGAAAATTTGATGCCGCTTTTTGTAACCTGTGTTGAAAATGATGTTACTTTGGGTGAAATTTGCCATACCCTACGTGATGTTTGGGGCGAATATCGGCCGACCGTTTAGTTTAATCAGCCTAGATCTGTTTCAGCCAATCCGAATAGATTGGTTCAACTCGAATATGAAATTTAAATTTACTTTTTTACTTACCCTTACCCTGATGGGGTTAATCTTTTTGAGCCAACAGTCGGCCGCAGCTGAGCCTAATGATGGGCAAACGGTAGACGTCTATCAAAATGCGACCTTTACCGTTAAATTTCGCACAGCGGCTGATCCTGGAGATTGTCCAACCCCTGATGGAATGGTTGGTGAACTTCAATCATGGCCGGCCGAGGCTCAGGGTGCGATGAATCACGTTGTTGATATCTTAGACAATTTGGTTAATTCTGACGTACCGATTGTGATTGACGCCTGCTATCAGCCGGATAGCACCGAAGGATCTTTGGCGTTTGCATCTGCAACTGAGAGTTTTGATGGGGAGGCTGACGGTGTTTCTGTGACTTACGCAGCCGCGCTTGCTAATGCGATTGATGGGATAGACATCAACGGAGATCGCTCTGAGATATTGACTTCGGTAAACAGCAACATCAGCTGGGATTACTGTTCGACCAACTGTACCGTTGCTGATGATAAATTTGATTTTGTGAGCACCTTGGTCCATGAAATTCTGCATGGGATGGGGTTTGCAATGACCTTTTCAGTAGACGATGAAGAATCGCCTTCAACCGGCAGTTACACACCAGACATTACCGACACCTTTGTGTATACGTTTGATGGGACTAATGAAGTTACAAAGCTTATTGACTTGGAGAATAATTCGGCAGCTTTACTCAATGCTTTCCTTGGTGGTTCAGGGACCGTGGTTTTTGCTGGCCCCAACACCAAAGCGGCTAACGATGGCAACTCAGCTTTTGTTTATTCAACCACCACTTGGGAAAGCGGTTCAAGCATGTCACATCTAGACGATAATCACGTGACAAATTTAGGGCGTATGATGAATGCGGCTACCGGTGAGGGGCCAAGTTCTCGGACGGTTGATGCGATTACGCTCGCTTTTATGAAAGATATCGGTTGGTCGGTGAATGATGCCCAAGACTTTTCTGATGGCACTTCTTATCCGGCCGCTAGTCATATCGCTAGCAGTGGCATGGTGAACCATATTCGCTTTGGGGATACCGTTTCGACGGAAAGCAGCCCGGCCGCTGCCGATGGTAGCGATGATGGTATTCGAAAGATCGGAACTTGGTCGATCGGCCCTCTTGGAGGCATGATCGAATATAATATTCAAGGGAATGCCGGTGCCAAAGGGTGTTTAAATGGTTGGGCCGATTGGAACCAAGATAATGATTTTGCGGACGCGGGAGAGCAAATTTTCAATATGGTGCCTGTGAGTGCCGGATTCTTTATGAATTCGTTTGAAATCCCCGGATCTGTAGACCCAGAAACACCTCATCAATACCGATTTAGATTGCACCAAGATTGGGACAACGATGGGATGTGTGATGACCAAGTTGGTGTTTCGTCAACGGTTCGGTTGATGAATGGGGAAGTCGAGGATTATACGTTCCCCGTTTCAACTGTGGACCCTGGTGATTTAGACGAGCAAATCTATTTGCCCTATGTCGTGAAATAAATGTTTGCTATTAATCTATGAAAATTAACCATATCGCAGTTGTTGTGAACGACATGGCCGAAGGGCACAATTTTTGGCACGGGGTCATGGGACTACCGGCCGGGAAAGCATACCGAGAAGAGGATCAGGGGGTAGACGTCGCCTTTTATCCGGCCGGTGATGAAGATTCCCCGATCCCAGCCATTGAAATTGTCAGCCCGCTTGATGATGAGTCAGGGGTGGCGAGGTACTTGGCGAAAAAAGGGCCGGGCATGCACCACCTCTGTTTTGAGGTGGATGACATTGTGGCGACTTTAGCCGAACTTAAAGAGAAAGGGGTTCAGCTGATTGATGAAGAGCCTAGGCTAAACGCGAAAGGGGTGAAGGTTGCTTTTGTGCATCCTAAAAGCACAGGTGGAGTTTTGGTCGAGTTTTATGAAATCCAAGCGGATGCAGAAACGAAGATAGAAGAAGGTCCCCTCTCCAATTAACTAAAAGAAAATTGAAGAGGGAATCGAATAGATCTAACGTGGTAGGGTTAGGGTGCTACTTTAAAGGGTAAACATTCTTCAGTCGAAAGTTCATTGAAGACTTGAGTTTCAAGACCTGCATTGTCAATGGTGACGCCGATGTTTTGAATGACGATTTCACCCGAATCATCAGGTTTCACTTCACAACTTTGTCTTGCGACAGATATCGGTCCGCTTTTACCGATGCGAAATAGCTCATAGTAAACATCGCCCGCACCAGCCCGTGCGCGGGTCAAAATTCGTTTGCCATCGAGAATGGTTGGCCCCATTAGTACGTCAAAGTTCTCGTTGCGGATAAATTGATTGACGGTTGGGTCCCACAAAAAGTAAGACAAAGGTAAGTTGGTTCCGGCCGTTGTAAATAGAGGAATTCCTAAGTCCGTATATCCGTCAAAATTCACATCTTCAACAATTAATGATGGCGGCTGTACCGGGACCGGTGTTTCAGACTGGAAATTGAGCGTTTGGTGAAGCTCTCCATTGAATAAGCCGTAAATATCTACACCATTAACCTGAGGGAGATCACCGACGTCTGCAGTCCCTTTAAAAAGGAGCAAAACATCTCCTAAGGGGTTAAGCGTCGTCAGGACCCGTTCCCCGCTTGGCAAGGCTTGGCTGCCAAATTGATTTGTATCGATAACGGTGACCGTCAGCTCATAGCTTCCAGAAGTTTGACTCCCCACAGAAATTGTAAGGTCTCCGGATGTTGGAACTTCAGAAGTAAAAGTTTTCAACGAGGTTTCGGACTCAAATAATGACCCTGCACTATCACTTACGCCAAAGCCAGCAGTGTCGGGCCCGTTAAAACGAATTGCCATAATTTGCCGTTCAGCTACTTGCAAGACATAAGAATTTATTTGCCCCGCTTCAATTTCTCCATTTATTATGGTGCCGGTTGTGCCGGGATCAAATTGGACACGGATGCTTGGGTCGACCGTTTCGGCCGCACTGTCATCACTCATATTGTCGTCTGCTGCATTGGAGGTGTCTTCGACGGGCTGATCCGTTTGATCTGTTTGATCTGTCTGATCAGACGAATCCTCTTGATTTTCGGCGGGTTCCGGCTCTTCTACCTCGTCTTGTTGCTCAGATGCTGAACCATCATCTACCGCCTGATTGCTATCAGCGTTTTGATTTTCGCTTTGGTTATCAACCTGTTCCTGGTTTGTTTGCTCTTGTTCATCCTGTGGTGCTGGATCTTCCGGCGTGTTCCTAAAGTTACAACCAATTAAAGCGATTAAGGCCGTTGTCATGAGTAGGTATGTTAAAAACTGGGCACGATTTCTTTTTCCCATAAGCGATATTTCTCCTAATATTCAGATTCTCAATTGGGTTGTGATGTTTTGTGAAAAGTAAAAATAGGCTGATCTTGGCTGTCTTGTTTGAGCGTAACAGAACCTTATCGTTAAATAAATAAATAGGCAAAATTAGGGTCTGTTGGCTTTTAGCTACATCTTTTCTAATCCAATTGTTTTGGCCGAGGATTAGCCGATTTTCACAGATGATTGTATGCAGGTGCAGATAGGGGCACCAATCGAGAGCCTATCCCGATTGGTGCCAAGCCTATCAAAATTGTGGAGTCTACTTCTTGAGGTATGGCAGATAGATGAATGTGTCTCCATCTGGGTCTGGACCTGTCGTGCCCGCTTTAACCGTGTGGTTATAGGTGTTCGAACTACTTGGTCCGTAGTTGGTATCACCGGCATACTCGGCCCGCAAACCATGATCCCCTTCGGTTAGCGAACTGGTCTTGTACATGGCGATGCCGTCAGTCGCTTCGGCCGTGCCTAGCTCAGTATCACCATCGTAGAAGGTGACGGTGCCGCTAGGTTCTCCAATGGCTGCACTGATTTGGGTCGTTAGGGTCACCTCTTCTCCTTCTGTAGAAGGATTAGGGGATGCGATCAGAAGAATGGTTGTTGCCAATCGACTGTCTTCAACCGTGTGGGTTAAATCTGCTGAACTTTCAGCGTAGTCGCTGTCACCGCTATATTCGGCCGTGATCGAGTTCGGGCCTACAGGTAGCAAGCTAATTGAATAGGTAGCTTTGCCATCGGTTAGCGTTTGTGTGCTTAGTTCATTCCCATCAACAGAGAACTTGACTGAGCCGCTGGGTGTCCCGCTTCCGGCTGTGACTTCGGCCGTAAACGTGACTGACTCATTTAGATCTGATGGTGAAGGAGAAGCGGTTAACGTTGTAATCGTCTGGTCTTTACACTCACCCGTTTTGATCTGCATGACTTCATTGGCGTTATTCGGGATGTCATTGGTGTCAAACCCGTCTGCTGAAGAAAAGCCTGATCCAAAGTAAGCACAGCCGCTTGTGGTGTCAATAACCGCCGCGGTTAGGTGATCTTCCCCATTGTTTAGGGTGATGGTGCTTTCTTCTTGGAAGACGCTTAGGTCAACTTCTGATACTTCACCAGCTTGTTCTTGCGAACCGAAGTAAGCATAACCGGCCGATGGGTTGATCACGGCTGAGGCAATTCGCCCAATGGTTAAGTCGATTGAACCGCGTTCTTCAAATGAGTTTTGCGGATCGATATCGATACGGACAACCTTTCCGGTTGAGGTGTTGGTGCCAAAGTAGGCCCGCCCACCTGAAACATCGATAGCAGCAGCCGCAAGTTTGTCTAAACCAGAATCCAAAGTAACAACGCCACGTTTCTGGAAGTTTCTGCTTGGGTCAACGTCTACTTTGATCACTTGGCCTGGACTCGTGTCTGTACCAAAATAGGCAAAGCCGTTTTCGGTGTCGATGACGGCCGAGGTTAAGCCATCTTCACCACTATCTAGTGTAATCATGGCTGCTGCCGTGAAGTCTGAAAGTTGAATCTGCTGAACCATGCCCGGGCTGGTGTTGGTACCAAAATAGGCAAAGCCATTGGCGGTGTCGATGACGGCCGAGGTCAGATCATCAACGCCTGAATCCATCGTGATCGATTCGACGAAGCTGAAATCTGACAGGCGGATTTTGGCGACTTTGCCCGTGCTGCGCGTGGCTAACCCAAAGTAGACAAATCCACCTTCAGGGTCGATGACGGCCGAACGTGCCCCTTCATCGCCGTTGGGCAAGGTTAGGGTGGCGACTTTACTAAAGTCAGACAGGTCGACTTTGGCGATGACGGCCGGTGCATCATAGGTGCCGAAGTAGGCGAACCCGGCTTCTTCATCGATGGCGGCCGCCCAGAAGTTGGTCGCCGCTTCATTTAGCTGGATTTCGCCTTCAGAGGCTAAATTTTCGCCTGATAAATCGATTTTATGCACATAAGCGGGGTCTGACAGCGTGGCGAAGTAAGCTTTGCTGGAATTGGTATCGATGACCGCGCTAAAGAACGGATCACTGCCGAGGCTGTCGACACCGGCCCCGACATCGCGGGTAAATGTTGCCAGGTCGACCCGTTCGACGCGGCTATCTTGGTTGTCATTTTTGACACCAAAATAAGCTTTGCCGTTGGCAGCATCGATAACGGCTGAATAAATTTCATAATCCATATCTAGAACGCCGATGCGGGCTAGATCATTTAGTGGGTTGATATCGACCTTGACCAAGCTTCTAGAATTGCTGTCTGTACCAAAATAGGCAAACCCGTTATCTGAATCGATCACTGATGAGGAAAGACGATTTTCACCAGGCTCAAATGGGATCGCTTCTTCGCGCCCAAAATTGTCTTTTTGGATATTAATTCGTGTGACTGAAGCTGGGGCAAGATAAGAACCAAAATAGGCATAGCCAGAGTTAAAATCTGCGACAGCGGTTCTAAAGCGACCCTCGCTTGAATCTGGCATGATGATTGTTTCTTCGTGGGTGAAGGTATCTAGGTTGATCTGAATGACCCTGCCAGGGGTAGTGTCTGTACCAAAATAAGCGAAGTTATTCCCTTGTTCGCTCAGATTGATGACCGCAGACATCAGGTTCCGTTCGCTAGAGCCAAGGGTAATGGCGCCGATGCGTCGAAAGTCTGACAGGCGAATTTTAACAACAATACCTGGCTGGGTGTCTGTGCCAAAATAAGCATACCCTTCGCCCCGTGGGTCAATAACGGCTGAAGTTAAATCGTCTTCACCATCTTGTAAGGTAATGGTGTCAACTCGGGTAAAGTCTGACAGTCTAATTTTAATAATTGATGCAGGTGAGGTACTGGTTCCTAAATAGGCAAAGCCGCTATCTTGATCGATGACGGCCGAGCTAATATTTCGCTCTCCATCAAATGTGATCGTTCCTTTTTGCGAGATCGCCTGAATGTCGCTGAGGGTCAGCGGCGTTTCTGGGGCCGCGCTTGCCGGTTTGAGACCGGTGGCGATCAGTAACATGAGCAGTAAGGCCAAAAACGAACCAATTGTTTTAAACCTTGTTCTATTGTTAACTTGTTTTTGTTCTAACATTTCAAACTTTTTCCTTAAATAACTTTGTAGGCGTTTTCGGTTATCAGTTTGAGAGAGGCGGTATTGAGGGGGATGGTGCTCTCGGCCGTTATTATAACGGTCTGTGGTTAATCTGCCTGGTAAGTGCCACATGCTGAGTGTAAATTTGTTCTTAATAGTACCAGCGGGCTTCGTCGGAGTGCGAAGCCTACTGTCATTAATTGTTTTTAACGCCTGATGAAAGGAAGGTAGACGGCGGTATCAGGGTCAGGAGGCGAAACTTCTTCTTCTAGCCCTTGTCCGGCACTGATCGTATACAACCCTTTAGTTGCGTCCGACGATTTGTGACGGATCTCAACATAGATTTTTTCGTTTTGTGTGGCGTCTAGCTCCTTTTCATAGACGGGTATTTCTGGGGTTGGGGTAAATTGGCCAAAGTTGATGAGGCTCGTGCCATCGGCCGCATAAAAGCGAATGTCAGCTTCCATGCCTAAGCCAAGCTGATAGAGCCAGATGGTCAATTTGTCTGTTTGGGTGGGGGTAATCTCAAAAACGTCAACGTCACCAGCATAATCGATACGGCCAAAAATATCTGCATCATCTGCTGTCATCGCGGTGCCACCAGTAGCCGAATTGTCATGGTCGTCGGCCGTAAAGCCGCTTATTTCAATGATGGTGGATGCTTCTTCAACAAACTGAGTTTCGACGATATTGAAAAATGACGGCCGGGTGTCTCCATTTGGTGCAACTGTAGGAAAGCCCGCATCGGTTTCGCCAGCTTCCTCATTTTTATTCTCGAATATTACTTCGACTAAATATTCACCATCTTGATCATACTCTAAATAGCCCACGTATTCACCGTCTTCAGCTATTTCGTCAGGGGCCACACCATCATCTTTTAGCAAAATGGTGGCCTGTAGACCATCAGGCTTGGTTACAGTGGTTGTTACGGTTGCCCGTGCAATCGGATTGTTTCCAAAAATGTGGGCCACAACGACGGCCGGTTGTGGGTACTCGAGACTTTGCCCGTATGGCGATTCGACAATTGCATAGAAGTCGGACTCATCTGCTGCTTGGGAGAAGCCTCTCTCTTCTGTCGGTTCAATCCAAACGATATTGATCTTCTCTCGACTTTTGTCGCTTGGTATTTCGATAGCAGGTGTTTTACCTGCGGCAGGTGCCACAGCTGCTATTTCAGGCATATATACTCGTTTGAAGTTGCCGGGAAATTTTGGGTCCTTTGACGCTTTTCTTGAGAGGGTGTCCCAACTGCTTGCCTGATATGTTCTGAATTGATCGTTTGAATATTTGTTATTGTTTAGCGCTGTCGAAAAATTGAGCCAAGCGAGTGAGTCAGGGTTATTTGCCGCAGTCCATTGGCTACTCATAATTGAATTTTGGACCGATTCGTATTTTCTGTTCCATTTCCATTTCCCATTTTCTTTGACAACTTCGAACCCTTTGTTGGCAACATATTTATCGTCTCGAATGGTGTAGTTATCTGATGCCGTTGGCGTATGTGAAGGGTCAAGGGTTATACCAACTGTTTGCCCTTCTGGAATCAGTTGCCAACTGCTTCCCACCTTTTTTAGATAGTAGCCGGCTTTGGCGATATATTGATCATCTCGGATGTAATAAGGCTGATAAAATGGAGCTGATCGATAAAAGATTTGATCGTCTATCGGGCTAATCTCTGTATTTGTACTATCTTTTTTGTATTCATCATGAACGCCATAAAAATAATGACCAAACTCGTGGGCAAACGTATAACCCGCCCCTTTTAAATTCTGTGCTTCTAAGGCGAAAAATGGACTGCCGGGAAATGGATAAACATCAGCCATCCACATTCGGCCGCTGGCGTAGTGATAACCGCTTAATTTGCTTGCCCGGGGCCATTCTTGTTTGTTCCAGATGACATCAGCATTGCTTTTTTGCGCGCCGTCTAAGAAAAAATAAACGTTGCGAATCTGATGGGCTCCATTGCTCATTTCATAAATACCGTCTGCAAAATAATCGATGGTATCTTCATATGGCTGTTTACCGCCAAACGTTAAGTCCGCATATAGCGAAATTGATAAGTCAATGTATTGAGACTCAGCATTCAGCGTTATGCATTTCGGCTGGCTCCATGCACCTGTTTCAACACCCATCCATGCACGAATTCGATAGCACGATACAGAAGCAGGAATATTCTTTTGCACAAATTCTTTTCTTAGCGCATCCCCATCTATAAAGGTAAGAGGGGTCCAATCTCCGTCGTTGACTTTTGTGTCAATTTGATAGGAGGTGACAAGCGGAAGTGCTTTCCATCGATGGTAGATGTTGTTGGTATCTTTTGTAGTTCCCGCAGTTCCATTTGTAATGTTTTTAAGTGGCACAAGTCTCGGAGTTTGGATATAGAGAGAAACTGGAACGTTGCTATCAGTCTTTGTATTGTCTCCAAGCTCCCCGGAGCTGTTTGCCCCCCAGCATTTCGGTCTATTATTTTGAACCACACAGGTGTGGCTATTAAATGGAGGGGCTGAGATGGAGGTTACACCGCTCGCTAAGCCAACTGGATCAACTGGGCTGTTGCTTTGATCAATAGTTCCATCTCCCAAATAGCCACCAGCGTTGCCGCCCCAACATTTTGCCATTGCACTCGTAGTCAGGGCGCATGTATGGGACCCAGCCGCCACAATATGCTGAACACCAGAGGTTAAGCCTAGAACATCTGAAGCGATTAGATTGCTGCCCGTTGACCCGTTTCCACCTTGCCCACTAAGATTAGCGCCCCAGCATTTAGCCCCACCCGCTGTGGTAACAGCGCAAGCATGGGATGTCCCGGCCGAAACCTGCGCAACCCCACTGGTTAGCCCGACTACCTCTTGGGGGATACTCAGTCCATACGGTGTGGTCACAAATCCGGCACCTAGCTCTCCAGAAGAGTTGCCCCCCCAACATTTCGCCCCACCGTTTTGAACAGCGCAGGTGAAGCCATTTCCGGCCGAAATTTGGGTCACACCGCTCGACATTCCGATCACGTCCGTTGGGATATGGGTTTTGTTATTAAACGAGCCACTGTTGACTACTTCCCCATCACCCAATTGACCGCTGTCGTTGGCCCCCCAGCATTTGGCCCCGCCGTTTTTAATCGCACACGTGTGATCAGTCCCAGCCGAAATTGAGTCCACATTGAAGAACCCTTCAACAATCGTAGGAGTATAGATAGCCGTTACGGTGATGGGAGAGCCGCTTTGTCCATCAAAGTTGGACCCCCAACAATACACGGTTCCTACATCAAGCAGGGCGCAGGTATGAGCGCCTCCGGCCGAAATTTCCTTGACCCCGGCCGACATGGCCTTAACCGGCAGATTACTCTGGGTAACAGAGCTGTCTCTTGTCCCGAGTTGGCCACCTGCGTTACTTCCCCAGCAAAAAACAGCCCCATTTTTAAGCGCGCAGGTGTGAAAATAACCGGCCGCTATCATCGAGATGTCGGCATCCGGTTCTGACAACGCGTTCATGGTTTTAAAACCGTTAGTGATTGGAACGCTTGTTGGCTCAATATTGTTTGCAGAGGCTGCAGCGCCTGTCAGCAATATGAAAACAAGCACAAGTGACGCTAAAATTCTATTCCTGTTCGCATTTGGCATGATTTTTCCTCTGTGATGGTTGTTATCTGTGTCTATGACGCACAACTTGAAAGAATGAGATCGAGACTGATCAGTAATTGTCTAAGTCGGGAAAATTCAAAGAATCTGGATGGTTTAATCCAATTTTTGACAGTCTATAATCGGTTGTAGTGAATTAGGGTGGTTGCAAAAAGCGTTGGGTACAGCACGCATAGGGGGAGGGCCCAATTCTCGCCTCTCATGAAGTGTACCTCAATCAGGCTAAATCAAAAATTTAGCACGTCGTTTATTTGATTCTTTAGAAGTGGGTCTATTGTTTCTTTTATTTCAAGAAATTTCGAATTGCGTTTTAGACCTGTCAGCTCTTTTTATAACCAAGAGCCAAGCTTAATTTCCGTTAATTGCCATCTTTCAGGAAGCTGTTCAAGCCCCCTTTAAATGATTCTAAATTTGCAAAGTGGATTTTTGATTCACCCTCGGCCGAAACGAGTGTGACCTGCCAGCGGTCATTTTCACTTTTGCGCCAAAAGCGAATCAGATATGATTTGCGATTGCTGTTCGGCCGAGCGGTTAATTCACCTGATTTTGTTCGCTTCAAAGCTGTCTCCTTCATCTTGTTTGTCGATGCATTTGAACAAATTAACAAGACCTGAAAACAGGCTGCTAGCAAACAGCGGCATTTGAATTCCAGAACCAGTTATAGGCGTTGTACCCCCCTGGGGCATCCAAACGAATGGCTATGCGGCCGTGTCCGGCAAATGCTGCTGGAATCTTGAATGTCGCCCTGACAGATGGATCGTCCCCTGGTGATAAGGTGCCAACGACCGAACCGTTATGCCCCATTGTTCCAAATGCGTTCATCCGCACCGTGTAATCTAAATTGGTTGTTAGGTTGTTGGTTACAAAGGTAATCTCGTTTCCGGCCGCGACGCCACAAATTTTGATGGTGGGGGTGCCGTGCCAAACGGGTAATTTAGCGACCGGTGGCTTGCCTGCAGGTGGATCAACTTTGGCTTGAACATTTGAGACTGCGGCTGGGTTGTTAAAGCCAACATAGGCGCTGTACGGATTGACATGTGTCGTTTGGGTACGCAGCCAGATGTAACCATAGTGGGCAATTCGGGGTGGGATGGTAACCGACATTTCCTTGTTGGCCCCATCCCCTGAATTAAACGTGGTCACAAAATCACTGTAACCGCCCGAAGCGCGTGATCCCATTGTGACTCTAAACAACTGGTTGGGTGGGAAGTTGTTTGTTTTAAATGTCACCTGCTCCCCTTCAACTTTTATAAACTCAATTGTGGGGATACCGCTGTAAGCCGGCTTGCCTGATACGACAACTTTTTTATCGTCTGTGGTTTGAACTGCGGTCGCTGTTGAATTGTTCCAGAACCAATTGTAGCTGTTATAGGCTGACCCATTTTCTAAGCGGACTGCGATGCGACTATAGTTATGCACTGCGGCCGGTATTGCGAGTTTGGCGGTAAATGCCCCATTTCCACTATTCACAGTTGTCGTTGATTCGGCTCCACCGATACCAAGCGTACCGAAATGCCCCATCCTGACATTGAAGGTTTGATTGGTCGGAAAGTTTTTACCCGAAATTGTGACGGTGTTGTTGCGATCGACTTCTGTAATTGAAATGGTTGGTACGGCCGTTTGTGCTTGAACCGCCCAAACCGACCCACTAATGGCGAAAAATGACATCACAAAAATGACGCTGTACTTTCCGATGAGATTAAACTGTCTTTGAAACATTTTGACACTCCTTTTCGTGCTAGAAAAAGTCAACTGATCACTCTCAAAAAACCAGTTGACCGGATTACTCTTGGGATGATGTGCTATAGATACAGTTGTAAAACGTCGCCTACTTTCAAAATATTCGGGTTTAAAAGCCCACTTTGCCCTGCAATTAAGTCAGCTTGCCGAGTAATGTCTTCCGCTTTGGTCAGTTTGAATTCTTTCATCACAACTGCGTTTAGCGTGTCGTTTGGCTTCACGGTGTAACGCCAAACCCGGCCGGTTGTTTCGCGCAACTGAGCCCATACGCCATTTTGCATCGTGCGCCATACTTCCCCTTTTGTATTTAGGCACCAAATTAGATCTTTGTTGTAAACAGCCACCATGCTGACTTTGCCCATCGGTCGGTTTTCCCACTCGATTACATCGGGCAATGCGGCACCTTCATTTGGAACTTTAAATCTAAAAATCGACCCACTTTTATCAACATAGGCGATTGTTTGATCATTGCCCACTGAGACCATGCTTGCGTCTGGCCGATTGCTTTTTGTTTTTAATTCTGTCCAAACGTTATTTGCATGAAGCCAAATTTGACCAGCTTTGTTGGTGCAATAAAGAATCGAGCTATTAAAAGGGGCTAGGTTGTCTGATTTTCCACCCTCCGGACCATCGATCCAAGTTGGCGCTTTTTCGTCGGTGACGGGATCTTTCGAGCGGAAGATTTTGTCATCCGTTTGGGTGTACCAGACATGTCCATCATTGTCGGCCGCGATTGATTTCGCATCGTTTTTGCCAGATTTGGTTGTGATTTTGTTCCACTCTCCCTCCGGGGTATAAGGACCTGCGTTGGTTTTGCGCCAAATCTCTCCATTTTTATTGACTGCCCAAAGTAGATTATGCAAGCCAGCAGCGATTGAAACCCCTTTGCCTGTCTTGTCTGGAATCCAGCTCACCACGCCGGCATCACCGACCAAATTGTAGATTCGATCATCATCTTTGCCGATAGCCCACATACCACCTTGTTTGCCCACTTTGATCAATTTAAATTTTTTCACAGTCATTTTTTTTCTCCTATGTTTGTTCGATAAATAGATCATATCGAATAGGTGTATCCAATCCGTATCCAAGAAAATTTAATGGGTGTTGCTTCGCCAAAATTGAATTGATATGACCAAAAAAGAGTGGTGAAGAATCGTTTGATTCCAGCCACTCTTTCTGTTTTATCTCGTGCCCGTCTGTCCACAGTCCCGAGAGGTGGAGAAGAATAGATTAGATACGGTCCACGGTAATTGGACCATGTTTCAACGGTCGTTTTCTATCTCATTCGCGTCTTTAATTCGCTGATAAACAGCCCGGCCGCATCTCTTAACTCGGCAAGGTTTTGACGACGGCGGTCAAAGTTTTTATCACTAAACTGAGTATCCCAAAGCATGGCAACATCAAGGGCTGTAATTGACCGGCCCCGTTTCCAATTTGTTTTGACAACCGGTTTCAGATGTTGGTCGACAAAATGTTGATCAAACAGAGCATCGACCCACGATGGGTATCGCATTGCAAAGGCGCTGAACGCTTGATCTACCGCTTTATCGGCCGACATCGTTTTATTGGGGCGGCTGATAACAAACGTGTTGCTGATTACATTGCTGATTAAAGTGCTTTGGGTTGAAATTGCGTGGGTCATAATTTTTCTCCTGAAATTCTAAAATTGAATTTTCAATAACTGTTTTTAAAAAAGGTGTCACTTTAGTTGTGTTGGGCGCTTGTTTGTGCTTGACGATTAGAAGAATAATTGAAGGCCGTATCCAATCTGTGACCGAAGCGTAGCCAAATTAATTTGGTTGGATACGGAGTTAATTTTGTGAGCCGTATAAGCATAGGATCCTTGATAGAAACCTGACACTCGAAACGTAATTTTTTCTTTGCCGATACCGATTTAAGCAGGTATCATGTTCTATAAAGAGGGGGTAGTGTTTCAACCAGCATGATGTGATAGATTGAAAAATCAAAGAAACACTTAAAGTCACGACTTTTTAGGCTGGTTTATCGATCATATCACCCTAGTCGTGACACCAGCTTCGAAAACGGGGAAATAGAAAAAGGGGCGAATCAACCTTGCTTAAGCTGACTCTATTGGGGTCGTTCCGCAGCACACATCACACCACGGATATCCAATTTCGGACCAATAAAATACGAGCTTTGATCGCATATCTTGCTGTTGAATCTGGAGCTGACGGACTGGCGCATCCACGTGACCGACTTGCAACCCTTTTATGGAGCGAAAGCGATGAAAAGACCGCCCGGCAAAACTTCCGAATTAATTTGTCACGCATGCGCAAGGCGATCGACAAGGCGGCTGGGGGGAAAATAAGTGATCAGCTATTTGAAATCAGCAACCAAACGATCCGCTTTAAGCCGGCCGCATTAGACGGCGTGTTCTGCGATGTAACCCGTTTTCGCCAGCTGCTGAGCACGTGCGAAACCCATGATCATGAAGACATTCACTATTGCAGCACCTGCCTCAAACGTTTAAAAGAGGCGGCCGACCTATACCAAGGTGACCTGCTGGCAGGTATCCAAATGGATGAGGCCTATGTGTTTGAGGAATGGATGATTCTGCAACGGGAGCGGCTGTTGCAGCAGGCTCAGCTCGTGTTAGACATTATTATAGAGAGCTACCAGGCTCAGGGGCGGCACGAACTGGTGCGTGAATATGGTTCACGGCTATTAACGCTTGAACCTTGGCGAGAATCCGCCCATCGTCATTTAATGTTGGCTCTCGCCAACAGCGGGCAACGGTCGGCCGCGCTGGCCCAGTTTGAACGGTGCAAAACAATTTTATGGGATGAGTTGGGCGCTGAACCCACTCCTGAAACCTTAGAACTGGCCCAGCAAATCGAAAAGGGAGAATCGGCCGTTGAAGGGCATGAAATTACCAAGGTGGTCACGACGACCGGACCCCGAGAATTTTCACCCAACAACTTGCCAGCCGAAACGACTTCGTATTTCGGCCGAGACCAAGACATCAAAAAACTAATTCGATTGGTCGATGACCCTCACAAAAGGCTCGTAACCCTGGTCGGTGAAGGGGGGATTGGGAAATCACGGCTGTCACTTGAGGTCGGCCGTCGTCTTAACAGCAGTTTTAAAGACGGTGTTTGGCTGGTGCCGCTTGTGGTTGTACCGGCCGGCGACGACGCTGATCAGCTTGAGAATGCCATCGCCACCTTAGTTTGCGAAACCATCGGCCTGTCTCTTAGCAGCAATACGCCGACCGTAGATCTGCTGCTGACCCACGTCAAAAATCGGCATCTGTTCCTGATTTTTGACAACTTCGAACATGTGTTAGAGGGTGCAAATCTTTTGATAAAGCTGCTCGAGGCTTCTCCAGATCTTATGATTTTAGCTTCGTCTCGCGAGCCGCTTGGTTTTATGGCGGAGACTGTGAACAGGGTAAAGCCGCTGACTTTGCCCGATCAAATCGGTGATGCCGATAGCCAATCTCACAATCCGGCCGTGGCTCTATTTACCGACCGGGCGCAGCGGGCAACCGGCGATTTCGAACTGGGTGACGAGGATCACGTCACCCATGTGACCGAGCTGGTCCACCTTTTGGGCGGCGTCCCACTGGCACTAGAATTAGCCGCGGCCGGTTTGCGCCAACAGTCTTTGTCTGATCTGTTAAAGTCAGTTCAGCAATCGTTTGACACGGTTTCGGTCCGTTTTCGAGATATACCCAAACGGCATCAGAGTATGCGGGCGGTTTTTGAAAATTCATGGACACTGTTAGCCGCTGACGAACAGCGGGTCTTCGCATTGTGTGCCGTTTTTCGAGGGGGCTTTTGGCCCGCCGCGGCCGACACAGTGACCGGCGGTCCGGTGGTGTTGCTGAATGTATTGGCCGAAAAATCCCTGCTGCAACGGGATGAGAGCGGCCGGTATAGCCTGCATGAACTGGTGCGTCAGTTTGCCGCTGAAAAAAGGATGGAGTTTACGGGGTTAGGGGTTCGAGATCGGCACAGCTATTACTATTTGAACTTTGTCGCTCAACAGGCGAAAGATTTAATAGGCCCTCGGCCGCAGGACCCCGCGGCCGAAATCACGCAGGATTTAGACAACATTCGTTCGGCGTGGCAAACGGCCGCAGATCAGCTAGACAGTGATCTGCTTTTGCCCGCCATCGAGCCGTTGTCAACGTTTTATGAACTGCGCGGCTATTATCGCGAGGCGGCCGAACGCTTTGCGACAACGGCTGGGGTTTTTGAAAAAGAGAGAGGGTCGGCCGATGAAACTGTTTTAACCCTGCGCACCCATCAAATTCGCGCCCTGGTTCGCATGTCTGAATATGACTCGGCGTTGGGACTTATTGACCGATATTTTGAATCTACCAATAATTTTCCCGCGATTGAAGGTTTAATGGGGTTGTCTTGGGGGGAATTGCTTTGGCGGACAGAAAAGTATGATGAGGCAACTAAACTTCTTGACGTAGTTAGGGAAGATGCAAAGAACCTTGATTTACTTGAAATTGTGGCTTCCACTCAATATCACCTAGGCATTGTTAGTTATCATCAAAGCCAACCAGATGACGCAATTAAGTTGTTAGGAAAGGCGGCAAAGCATTGGGAAAAGACGAATAACCTTAAACGTTTGGCTCAGTCTCTCAATAATCAAGGTGTTGTTTTCCTGAACGAAAAAGAGTATACAAAGGCAACTGATGTGCTTGAAAAAGCATATTTTTTAAATGAAAAAATAGGGGATGCACAGGCTATTATTAATATTTTGAACAACCTAAGTTTGATTTCTATTGAACAAAATCAATTTGAAAAAAGCGCGGGATACCTTGACGAGGTTTTACGATTTGCACAGAATTATGGTGATCAAATAGCAATTGCAATTGCTTATCAAAATTTGGGGTGGAATCGAATTGCCGCAAAAGACAAGCGACAAGCTCTTTATTTTTTAGATCAATGCATGGTTAGATTTAAAGAATTAAATAATATTGCCGGTCAAGCAAAATCACTGCTGTTATTAGGCAGAGCACATTTGATAGACGATGTGTTTGAAACTTCACTGAATTACTTTGCTTCTGCTTTGAAGAGCCGCCAAGGCCTCCAGAAAAATCAAACGGATAGGGAGATTGAAATTCTTGTTAAATCAACTTTAAAAAAGTTTGGAGTGAAAGCGATCTCAAAATCTATTCTAGAAGATTATCCAGATTGGATAATCTTTCAAGATATTTGCCCCGAAGTTTTTGCTAGACATTAACAAATATAAGTTTGGTTTTTGGCAACTGCGAATTCCAGATTCGACAAGCTCAGCCTCCGCTGTCAAGTGTAGACTGAGCGTCGTTTCGCTTACGTGCAGAACGAAGTTCTGCTAGGGCTAATTTATTAGCACAGCTTGTTGAAGTCGAGTTCACACTTTAAGACTATCTTTAGCGAT
>JAHDEB010000024.1:0-1660 GCA_020629055.1 Chloroflexota bacterium | reverse complement strand
TCGGCATACCGCCCGCGTGGGTTGTGTGCGATTGGGATATACTCCCAACGATCATGTTGACTCTCAAACTTTTCGGCCGCCCAACTTTCATATTGGATGACCAAATCAACAACCCTAATTTGTTTCGCCAGAAACCGCTTTCCCAAAAGGCGCAGGCGCTGATTGTCTACCTAGCGGTCACCCGACAGCCGGTGTCACGTGAAGCGCTGGCCGGATTGCTTTGGAGCGATATCCACGAAGATCGGGCACGAGGGAACTTGCGCGTGCAGCTGAGCAGCATTCGACAGCACCTTGATCCCCACTTCGATATTCAGCGTCGCTCGGTCGCTTTTGACACGATGGGAGGGGCACAGGTTGATGTCATCACCTTTGAAGAAAATCTAAATCGGCCGGACGCGACCCTTGAGCAGATCGCGGCCGCCGTGGCGTTGTACGAAGATGATTTTTTGGCCGACTTTAATCTGCGCGGGGCCGACTTGTTTGCAGAATGGCAGCTGGCCCAACGGGAAAGATTGCGTCAGATGGCATTAGATGGGTTGCATAAATTGGGGGTTAGTTACACCGAAACGCAGCAATATGAGCTAGGGATCAGCGCCATTCGGCGGCTATTGACGCTTGAACCATGGCTTGAAAAAGGGCATCGGCAACTCATGCGCCTGCTGGTGCTGAACGGGCAACGTAGCGCCGCATTGGCTCAGTATGATCTTTGCCGTCAGGTGCTCGATGAAGAGCTCGGCGTTGATCCGTCATCTGAAACGGCCGACCTGCACATGCAAATCCTGAACGATGAAATCGGCACTGATGACGCGCCATCTGCGATGGCATTGACGGGATTAACCGTTAATCCCGTGGCTATTCCGCCACCGTTTCAAGCGCCACAGCTGACCCAACACTTTGTCGGCCGACAGGCGGAAATCGACCAACTCACCGGCCAAATTTCTGGTCAAGTTGGCCTCATCGGTTTAGTGGGGATGGGGGGGATCGGCAAAACCACCCTCGCGACCCGACTAGCGCACGGGTTAAAAGATGATTTTCCTGATGGGGTGTTATGGGCAGACGCGGCCAACAGCGAGCCGCTTGATATTTTGGGCAGTTGGGGAACCGCCTATGGGTATGACTTTAGCGGCTTGGGAGACGTCAATAATCGCGCGGCGGCCGTGCGCGGCGTGCTGGCTGAAAAACGCTGTCTCATCGTGCTTGACGACGTGGCTCAAGTCTCTCGCATTCGGCCGTTGATGGCCGGGGGTGAACAGTGTGCCACGCTGCTGACCACCCGCAACCTAGACGTGGCCACCGGGCTAGAAGCGACCCATCTGCCGGTAGGCGAACTGCCATCTGATGAGGGGATCGCTTTGCTAACCGATATTTTAGGGGAGGAGCGGGTCGCGGCAGAGCCAGATGCAGCGGCCGAGATCTGCACCCTTTTGCAAAACCTTCCATTGGCATTAGAGATTGTCGCCAAGCGGCTCAAATCGCGTCAGCGGCGCAAATTAGGTGACATGGCCAAGCGGCTGGCCGACATGCAGCATCGGCTGGGATTAGAGATCAGCGACCATGCGGTGCGTGCTTCGTTTGAGGTTAGCTGGTCCGCCTTAGACGGCTCCCTAAAAGAGACATTTGCCCATCTGGCAACGTTTGACGGTTTGCCATTCACGGCCGA
>JAHDEB010000230.1 GCA_020629055.1 Chloroflexota bacterium | reverse complement strand
CGCTTGATGGGAAACTGGCCGTCTTTGCTGGTGATGCACAAACCATCCTGCCAAAACTAGTGGAGCAAACTGGTGCGACCGCCGTGAACTGGAACCGCTGCTACGAACCTTGGCGCATTACGCGTGATAAGGCGATAAAAGAAGATTTAAAAGCGGCCGGTCTTGAAGTCAACAGCTTCAACGGATCGCTTTTATGGGAGCCATGGGAACCGCTGAAAAAAGACGGAACTCCTTATAAAGTATTTACCCCGTTCTACCGTCGAGGGTGCCTGAGCCAGCCTGAACCTCGTCAGCCGCTGCTCAAACCATCCCCCCTAAATTGTGCAACGATAGAAGTCGAAAACAAAGGCATAGAGAGCCTGAACCTGTTGCCCAAAATCGGCTGGGACAAACAGCTAGAACCCCATTGGAAAATCGGAGAAGCTGGGGCGCAGGCTCAAATGCTCGAGTTTATGGAAAACGGCATCGGCAACTACAAAGACGGCCGAAATTTCCCGGCCGGAAACAACGTCTCCCGCCTCTCTCCCCATCTCCATTTTGGCGAAGTCTCGCCTAATCAAGTTTGGTACGCGGCCAAAGAATACGGCGAAGGACGGGATTTAGACCATTTTCACAGTGAACTGGGCTGGCGCGAGTTTTCACACAGCCTGCTCTACCATTTCCCAGAGCTGCCGCGCAAAAATTTACAAGCGAAATTTGATCGCTTCCCGTGGGCCGAAAACGCCGCCTATTTAAAAGCGTGGCAAACGGGTCAAACCGGGTATCCGATTGTTGATGCAGGGATGCGAGAGCTGTGGCAGACCGGCAGCATTCACAACCGGGTCCGCATGATCGTCGGCTCGTTTTTGGTCAAAAACCTGCTGTTGCACTGGCACCATGGCGAAGCGTGGTTTTGGGACTGTTTGGTCGATGCAGATTTGGCCAACAACAGCGCCAGCTGGCAGTGGATCGCCGGTTGCGGTGCGGACGCCGCCCCGTATTTCCGCATTTTCAACCCGGTTACTCAAGGGCATAAATTCGATGCCGAAGGGGCATACACTCGTCGTTTTGTGCCAGAACTGAAGGACCTGCCGAAAAAATATCTGTACAGCCCGTGGGAGGCCCCGGCCGACGTTTTGCGCCAAGCAGGCGTGGTGTTGGGCGACACCTACCCTCGGCCGATTGTGGACCTAAAACCTTCGCGCGAACTGGCGCTAGAAGCTTTTGCTTCACTAAAGAAAGTAGGAAAATAAGTATAGAGGGATCAGGGTTTTTCCAAAGTCGTTAATTCATCCTGCACCGAGGGTTGCAAACCCTCGGTTAAAATAAGAAACCTGATGAATCAGGTTAATTTGGTGCATTTAGCCCGATTGATCGGGCTTTTTATTGTAACTGTAGGATTTATCCTACTGGGCAAAGCTGACTTTGGAAAAACCCTGGCCCTGAGGGGTTGAAGGGGATTGCAAGTAGAACATATTTTCGATAAAATCGAAGTGATTTATCTTGAATAATCTCTATCCTTAATCCTTAACGGAGGAAAACATGACCGCAGATGAAAAAAGTGAACTGTTTTGGGACATCGCCAAGCCGATGCTGTTGGAAGGTACTGCGCAAAAAAGCACGATGATGGGCTTCCCCTGTCTGCGTACGGCCGAAGGGCAATTTTTCGCCTCGCTTGAAAAAGAATCGGCCGATATGATTATCAAAGCTCCGGCCGAGCGGGTAAAAGAACTGATCGCCAACGGTGTCGCACAACCATTTGCCCCCAACGGCCGAACGTTTAAAGAATGGGCCAAAATCGTGCCAGTTGATCGTGAACTCTGGTTCGATCTAATTCAAGAGGCGTTTCAATTTGTAGAAGACAAATAGTAGAGGTTAGAAAGGACGCTGATTCCCCTCTACACTCTACTCTCCCATTCCCCCATCTTATGCTCAAAATGCGCAAAAAATCTGACCTGCCAACCAAAGTCTGTCCGATATGTGGCAGGCCGTTTGTGTGGCGCAAAAAATGGGAGAAAAACTGGGACGCGATCCGCTATTGTTCAGAGCGGTGCAGACGGTCTAGAAACAAACAAAAAGACTGATTAAACCTTTTCGCTTACCAAAAACTCTACGTTACACATCGCTGAAATTTTCTTTTTGCTTTTGAACTCAGTGCCAAAATCAACGTTTGGTGCTGCGCTTTTACGGCATTTGTCTGTCTTGTCGCCATTGGTGCACCGCGTTACTAAAAATCTCTACTTTGGCATCTTCTGATAGTTCGAGCGGGTTGTACTGAAGAGCGTGAGGGTTAATTTGAATATCTTTTTCTTCACTTTCGTTTTGGAATTTTGTCATGATATTGGCAATTGCATCTAATGGGGAAGGACCATCTGGCATAAGCATCTCATGGACCTGTTCTAAAATTGCCTCAGCGTGTGGCTTTGGGAAGACTATGGCTCCCATTGCAAGCTCTTCATGTTGTTCATAATCATCATTCATTATTTTGATTCGCCAACCGGGCCAAAATAAACCTAAGCTTGACGGAAGGGGGACCCTAACGGCCGACCAAAATTTGATTTCTCGCTTCATTTCATCAATGTGGACACCTACAAATGGCATATCCAGTCCAAGTGCGTCAAAGTCAAATTTTTGAAACCCTTCCGACCGTTTTATTTCATCTAAGATTGCTGGCCCACGAACCAACAATTCTTTTATATGTGAGCCTGAGCTGAACGGATAAACCGAGAGCCCTTCATCACTTGAATCTATTGAGATGATGAGGTCTGTATTTGCTAAGTCTGTTGCAAGCTCAGGCAGCATATCAGAATCCTGCTTAGGAAAATCATGATCTAAAATAACGTCTTGAGGGTCTTTGCCAACATATTTGGCTAAATCGATCTGCTCGTTAAAAGCCCACCGAAGTTCCCATCCCTGCCACTGGTATTGCATGAGCGAAAAATAGAGACGGCGCTTTAGAACAAAATATCGGAGGAATTCTCCACCCCACAGCAAAAGCACCTTTTGAATCGGGTCAAAAATAACACCCCCTTCAGAAAAAACAGTATCTAACCAATAACCTTTGGTTTCCAGCTCTTGATTTTGTATAAACGCCCTTGCATGTGCAGGCCCCCAAAACATGTTTGAGGGGATGGTCAGTGAGCACCAGTGACAGTAATATAAAGAGTAGCCTGATTCCTCAACAATAATTAAGTTCGCGCGATGCCCCATTGATTTTTCCTTTTGGGTATTGAAAAAGGTGATTGAATCGGTTTTAACGAATCCGGTTAAATTTTAGATCAAGCTTTCTCGCTTACCAAAAACTCTACGTTACACATCGCTGAAATTTTCTTTTTGCTTTTGAACTCAGTGCCAATATCAACATTTGGTGGTGCGCTTTTACTGCGTTTCATGCTGGCTGCCATCGGCATCGCATGCAACACCATATCACGGTGTTGGGGCATTTGATAGCTGTCACTGACGGAGCGGATGCCAACAACTTCATAATTTATCACGCTCATCATTTCGTCCGCTTTGTGTTTGGCCTTCTTCATCGCCTCTTTGATTAGCTCTAGTTTCGGCTCATCTTCATCATAGTCCCAATGCACGGATCGAACAGTTATATTTTTACCCTCTGAGCAAATACCCAAGATGCGGCCCAGCTTTTCTAACGCACTTACGGTCAGTTTGAGGGTATAAAGGGCCGACGAGTTTTTGCCCAACAGGCCAGAGCCGCTTTCGGTTGACACCGACTCAGTATCGACCTCAATCGAATCATCTACCAGCTTAATTTTTTCGATTATAGATTTGATTTCAGCCGAGGCGGACAAAGCCGCATTCCCAAAGGCTACTTTTTCACTTTTGACCTGAATCATCACAAATGCACGTGATGCCTCGATTTCAGTTTCGGCCGATTCTTGTACTTTTAAAACACCGTTTTCCACGTTATCCTCCTAATGTCGGCAGTAATTGCCTAGTTTTAGTACCTAAATAATGAGTCTTATCATCGCTAGGTTCAAGCATAAGATCAAGTCTCAAATCCCGATCGATCAAGCACTCCAGATACTTTGATCTTGTTTTACCCGTCAGAAACTTTGACGACAATTTTTCCCAATGCCAATCCGTCTAACATCCGGCCGAGCGCTTGTGGAGCTTCATTAAACTCAAAAACCCGGTCAATGGCAGGCTTGATGTGCCCATCTAGCACAAATTGGGTCATAGCCACGACATCTTCATGATTTTGTGGCACCGTCAGCATGCTCACCCTTTTGCCGCTGCTTTTTTGGATGCGTTGTTCCTGCATAAATAATTGCAATATTCGTCGGACCGGGCCACCGACGGCTAAATAAGTGCCATCGGCCGCTAGCGACGCCGCAACCGTTTTGGGCGCGCGTGTGCCAAACAGATCTAAAATAAGATCGTACTGTTGGCCGTTTTGGGCGAAATCTTCTTTTTTATAATCGATGATGCTATCAGCTCCCATTGAGGTCATAAAATCAAGCTTGTGCTCATTATCAACACCGGTGACTGTGGCTCCCAAATGTTTGGCAAGTTGAATCGCAAATGACCCGCCTGCGCCGCCAGCTCCGTTGATCAACACATTTTGTCCGGCCTGTACGTCGGCCTCGGTGATGATGCCTCGATAGGCGATTGTGCCCGCTTGAGGCATTGCGGCTGCGTCTATAAAGGAAAGGTCGGCCGGTTTTTTGGCTAGCAGATCACCCTTTATACACACATATTCAGCGAGCCCGCCTCTATAGCCAGCCATTTCACCATAAACTTCGTCACCCACTTTAAAGTGGGTGACAGTTGGCCCAGTCGCTTCAACCACGCCAGCAATGTCCGAGCCTAAAACCCAGCTTTTCGGCCGTATAAAGCCTCCGATCCGAGCATAAAGGGGGGAGCCGCGCAACATCTCTTTGTCAGACCCATTAAACGATGTGGCGATGACTTTGATTAAGAGTTGATCGGCCGCAGGTGTAGGTTTCTCAACCTTTTTGATGTAAAGGTTGTCAGCGCTCCCATATTTATTAAAGGTAAACACATCCATACCCATAGTATACGTTGATTGATTAATAATGTTGTGGATAGGTAAGCCACACAAATTTTTCAAAAGTAGGACTTTAGCTTGCAATCGAGCACTGAGCTTGTCGAAGTACGGTTTTTTCCCTTCGACAGGCTCAGGGAGCGAAAGTCCTAAAAAGACATGGCCGATTTGCAACGAAATACGTAGTTCTACGTATATGAAGGGTAAGCTAAAACACTTTGGCTTGTCTGGTTAGGGAACAATTCACATGAAGCTGACAATTTCATAAAACCCGATTCAGGTTGTTGACCAATTTTCTAAGGTGGCGGTTGATTATCATAAATCGCCCAGAAACGGAGGTTTCTCAATGAATCTGCTTGTGATGTTAGGTATTGTTGTTGGTGTAGGTGCGTTTTACGGATTATCCGGCATTCGCATTGTCCGGCCGATTGAGGTCGGGGTGATTGAATTATTGGGGAAATATGTGCGCACGGCTAATTCTGGATTTAACTGGATTTTGCCGGGTCTACACAAAATGCATCGAATCGATATTACGGAGAGACGCGTTGATATCGAGCCACAGTCGATTATTACCCAAGATAAATTAAATGCTGAAGTTGACGGGGTTGTCTATTACAAGGTAACCGATGCGCCAAATGCGCTCTATAATGTACAGAGTTTTGATTCTTCCGTTCCATCTTTGGCAAAAACGACATTGAGGGCGGTGATCGGTAAACTGACATTGACTGAAGCAAACGAAAACCGGAGTAAGATCAACGACGAGGTTGAAATTATTCTTGATCGTGAAGTTTCCAAATGGGGTATCAACGTTGTACGTGTTGAACTAAAGCGTATTGAACCACCCAAAGATGTTCAGGCGGCGATGAACCAAGTTGTTAAAGCGGAGAATGAAAAAATCGCCGCATTAGACTTGGCAACCGCAATCGAGACGAAGGCCGACGGTGAACGCCGAGCTGAGATCAAGAAAGCTGAAGGTATTGCTGAAGCGATTAAGCTGAAAGCACAAGCGGATGCTGAAGCGATTAAAGTGGTGAACGAGGCGGCCGAGAAGTACTTTGTTGGTAACGCTCAACTGCTGAAGAAGCTTGAAACAGTTTCTGAAGCGTTGAAAGATAACGCTAAAATCGTTGTGCCGGCCAATACTGATTTGGTAAACATTATCGGTGATATGACCGGTAACCCGATTCCAATTACGCCAAATAGACGCTTAAACGGCACCAGCGAACGCACCGAGTAAGAATTATCTACAACTGAATATGAAAGTACGGCCGAGGTTTGTTAGCCTCGGCCGTTTTGTTTTTGAAGCGAGTGGAGAATAGAAAGTTTGTATTGGGCCAACTTCTTGAATATGTAACCTACCAATGGTATCTAATCATCATTGATCAAAGACAAATAGTTCTGTAGATTGTGGTATTCCATCCTGTATTTAGGATCCACTATGCTAAAGAATGAAAACATTCGAAAAACACAAATTCAGGTTATCTTTCGATTTCTTCAATTTGGTCTCATAACTTCAGCCTCCCTTTCGGTATTTTATGGGCTCTCTTTCCTAATCCCAACCAAATTAAATAACCCAAACTTCCCGATTACATTTTCTTTGGCTTTAATTTTTTCGCTTTTGCAATTACTCGGAATCCGGCTATTAAGAAAAGGGTATTTCATTCAGATCGTTTTAACGCTGATTTGGGGGACGTTTGCAGTGATTTTCTGTGTGATGCAGCTGCTTGGATTGGGGTTTTATAGCCCTATCTTTTATCTCGTATTTGTTTTGATTATTATGAGCGGCTACCTGTTAGGGCTGCGTCATCTAATCATATTTTCCTCTACCGTTTGTCTCGCGATCACCTTTATATTTATACAAGAAGTTCTCGGCTGGCGGGTCACAGAATTCCCAATCCCGCGCGTAGATTTATTGATTTTGATTCTTTTTTCAGTTTTTTTCTGCACGTTGGGCACCCGGGTTACCCTGATTGAATTAAGTGATCGATCGGCCGAGCTTGAATTGATTCAAAATCAGCTGGAAGACATGGTCGAAAAGCGTACGCTTCAACTTGGGGAGGCGTTGGAGAAAGCGGAAAAAGCGAATCAAGCAAAAAGCACGTTTTTAGCCACAATGAGCCATGAACTACGGACACCCCTTAATGCGATCATCGGTTATACAGAGATGCTTGAGGAAGATCTTGAGGATGGCATTATCCACGATGATTCTCTCGCGGATGTTGTTCGAATTCGACAATCGGGCAAACATCTTTTGGGCTTGATTAAAGCGATTTTAGATTTGTCTAAAATTGACGCGGGTGAAGAGTCTTTTCATATTGAGCCCATCCCGATTCAAGAGATTTTAGAGGTTGTGATGACGGCCGCACGGCCGCTGTGTAACCAATCAGAAAACAGTTTGGAAATCGTATTTGATCAAGTTGATGACAATGTTGAACGTTGCTCTCGGGTGGTGGCTGACCGCCAGAAACTGTGCCAAGTTCTATTAAACTTGGTTTCGAATGCAAACAAGTTTACCCATGGGGGCACAGTAAAAATCGATATTGAATTTGATGAGGATGCAGGCGAAGTCACATTCTTCGTGATCGATAGCGGAATCGGTATTCCTGAGGAAGATATCGAGCATTTGTTTGAGCCGTTCTTGCAATTGGAGAACGCATACAATCGCAAATACGAGGGGACGGGGCTCGGGTTGGCGATTACAAGAAGGTATTGTCAGCTAATGGGGGGACGCATTTCCGCAAAAAACAATGTTGGGAAAGGGGCAGAATTTAAGGTCACCTTGCCCGCCAAATAAGTTTGCAATTGGTTGTGCAAGGGAGAGAAAAAAGAAAAAATGTAGGGTCCCAACTAATTTCTCAAAAAATGCTAAGCAGAAATGCCTGGCTGACCTGACTGATGGCGTAAGGTCGCTTCTTCAACCGCGATGAGCTGTTGTTCCGCCAAAGTGTCACGCGCTTCCTGAGCGCGATTAGCGGCCCCTTGCAAGCCCATCCCAGAAGATTGGAAGTGAGGCATGACTTCGCGCGCAAACAGTTCGAAGCTCTTATTTGTCGCGTGTGGGTTGGCCCAATTGTGAGCCAATGTCATATATGCCCCGAACCCACCATTAGATTGTTCGATCAGCTTGTGAATTTGTTCGACCATCATTTTTGGTGTGCCGACCACGCCCAAGCCACCGTTGACAAAGTCGATCATCTCATCCAAATTATTACCTTCGACCGCCATTTGAGGGAACGCCGCAACGTGTTGGAAGTAGCGGAACCATTGTTCCATTCCATATTTCACATCTTGTCGTGCTTGCTCTTCAGTTTCAGCCAAATGCATGAGGCCAACCAAGCGCCATTTGTTCCTGTCGGCGACTTGACCGTATTTGGCCGCCATCTCTTCTTGAACGGTCCAGTGATGGGCTAATACATCCATCCCGATCGCAACGGTGGCCCCTAGTGAGAGTAACCCTGCGCCGTATCGGCCGGCTAAACGTGGGCCAGACGGGGAAGCAACGGCCGCCACCGCCATATCAAACAGCGGATCTGAATATGGGCGCAAGTGAAGCCTTGCATCTTTTAAGGTCAGCCGGTCAGATTCATAGCTAATCGGTTCTTCACTGGTTAAAAGATGAACCAAAACTTCCATGTAGTCTTCGAGTAACGGCCGCATTTGGGTGGGCACTAGGCCGAGCATCGCTGCATCGGTGGGTAAGGCGCCTGGCCCTACACCTAGCATTACCCGGCCGCGGGTCAAATGGTCAAGCAACACCATCCGTTCTGCCACCCACAGCGGGTTATGGTAGGGCAACGACACGACGCCGGTCCCTAACTTGATATTTCTTGTGCGATTGGCGGCCGCCATGATAAAGATTTCTGGTGAAGCGATGATTTCACTACCGGCCGAATGGTGTTCGCCTATCCAAGCCTCATCAAAGCCCAACATATCGAGATGCTCGATAAGCTGTAGGTCATACTCAAGTGAAACAGTCGGGTTGTGCCCGGGCGCGTGAAAAGGCGCCATAAATATGCCAAATTTCATTTTCATGGTGTTCTGTTTACCTCCAAACCATTCCAGCCGCAGGGGGATACGGCTGTTGTAATTTTATGGCCCCGCTCCGTATTATTCATTCAATCAATCGGTTACCCAGTGAAACACTTCTATCTCTGGGCATAGGCTCAACTGATCTATTTAGGCTATTTGGTTGTGGTACAGGGTAGTCAAGAAATTGGATGAAAATGGAGTTGCGGGCCATTTTCAAAAAAACGGGCAGTGTGTAGTTCTAGGGTAGGTTGCCCGCGTGCAAAACGGCATTAACCGTCT
>JAHDEB010000023.1:6163-47218 GCA_020629055.1 Chloroflexota bacterium | reverse complement strand
CAGGTCATTGTATTCCAGCGATCAACCCTCACCCCAACCCTCTCCCAATGTTGGGAGAGGGTGCCCCCGAAGGGTGTGGATGAGGGTTGTGAGTACCGATTTAATTTATCAACTTTCATAAGCCCAACAACTATTTACGACACCCTTCGAGCTGAAGCAGCTCGAAGGGCGTCTTCTGTAGCAGAGGCATTGATGCCTCCCGCTAAATATTAACGATTTTTCTTGAGGAGATTTAAAATGAAGATAGGTTACATTGGGCTCGGCAATATGGGTCAACCGATGGTAATTAATCTGGTCAAAGCAGGGTACGATGTGACTGTTTTTGATCTTGTACCAGAGCGGCTAGAACCGGCCGTGGCTGCAGGAGCAACAGCGGCCGAAAGCGGCGAGGCGGTGGCGGCCGTGGCTGATATTTTGTTCACATCTTTACCCGAACCCCGACATTCCAAGGCCGCGATGCCAGCCCTGATTGATGCGATGCAGGCAGGCTCTATCTGGGTCGATTTGACCACCAACGATAAAGAGCTTGTGCTTGAATTGGCCGCTCGTGCCAAAGCCCGCGGCATTGAGACATTGGAGAGTCCGGTGACAGGGGCGGTCGATGGTGCCCGTTTGGGCAAGTTGACACTGTTTGTAGGTGGGGATCAAGAGGTCATTGAACGGGCGCGGGCTCCGATTGAAGTCATGGGTAAATTAATCGCCTGTGGGCCGATAGGTAACGGCAATGTAGTCAAACTCATCACCAATCAAATTTGGTTTGTCAATGCGGCCGTCACCGGAGAGGCGCTTGCCCTAGGCAAGAAAAACGGGGTAGACCTGCTCGTTCTGTGGGATGCACTCAAAAACTCTGTTGGGGATACATTTGTGGTGCGGCATGATGTCCCCTCGATTTTTGCCGGTCACTATGATCCCTCTTTCTCGCTGGCGCTTTGTTGCAAAGATTTGCGGCTGATAACAGAGCTAGGTGAAGGGAGTGGTACTCAGTTAGACATGACAAAGGCGGCTCAAGCGAAATTTGAGTTAGCACGCGAGACATACGGAGATGATGCGCCAGAGCTTTTGGTTGCGAAACTGGTAGAAGAGGCAAGTAATACATCTCTTCAGGTCGAGGGGAATTGGCAAAATCATTGGGACGTTTAGCCCCATTTTCGAAGAGACTGCTTGATAATGCCTTGTTAGACAGGATTTACAAGATATACAGGATAGTTTGTCGGGAAATCATCATCCTGAAAATCCTGTTTGATCTTGTCTAAAAGAGATTTCTTGATTTACCAAACAGTCTCTAAGACCCGCGTAATTTATCGGCTATCGTCTGCTCAACCTGATCCAAGCGATCCTGACCGAACACCTTGGTGTCACCATACACAAAGCTGGGCACACCCCATAAATCGTGACTGAACAACTCATCTTGATTGGATTGTGCCCATTGACGCCAACTGTCATCGGCTAAAAGCGGCCGTGCAGCAGCCCAACTCAGCCCAACCCGCTCAACTAGAATTTTCAGCCCTCTGTCCGTCTCTGACCGAATCCCTTCGGCCCACACCCCGCGCGCATAGCTCTCTAAATAGTCATTCAGCTTTCCTTGAGAACGAGCCAACTCTACCAAGGCGTAGCAGCGTTCGACCCCAACGCCCAATGGGTCTGCGATCCGGCCGAACGGAATGCCCAACTGGTCCGCCTCTCGCTTGAGGTCACGGGCGATATAGTTTGATTTGGTTGGCGGCACCTGCATCCCGCGCATCACCATCGGCAGCACCGGCTTGATGACGAGTGGCACCTGATAATGTTGGGCCAACTGCCGGCCGCGCACAATGCCCACATATGAATACGGGCTGCGAATCGACCAAAACAGTTCAAGCGGTGTTTGTTCTTCGGTTTGCTTAGATCGGGCCACAAGAGCCGATTTAAGTTCGGCCGAGCTTAATCGTGTGCAAAAGCCACGCTGCCCTAAATCAAACCGTACTTGATCGTTGGCCGTTTTTTGGATGCCAAGCGCCATCAAGCGACGCTCTAAATATTGCAGCCGGTTTAGCCCCCAATACCATTCGCCCCCATAATGGATCATGCCGCTTAAATAATGGCCATTTTCTTTAAGCTCCAGCTCGTTTGCAGATAATCGCTGTGGGTCAGCCACTTGCGATGGCTTCTCTATGCTCGCACCGTTCCAATATGCGGTAAAAAGGGGCAGTGCTTTTTGTACAAAGCCGGTCTGTTGCTCCCATTCAATAAGTTGGGCCGTGAACTGCAAATCGTCTTCGGCCGTTCGGTTCGGCCGTTCAGCCGGAAAATCGAGGCTGTATAAATTCGCCAGCCAAGCCCCATCATTCAATGCGTTCTGGTCCCACAACTCAGGGGCTGGGAACATTTCTGCCTGTTTATTGAGCAAGGTGCGGAACTCAAGCTCGATCCCAAAACGTTGTTCAAAATCTTCGAGTACCTGAAGCAACAAATAGCTATGTGGATCGTTAATTGCGAGATACACGGTCACACGATGGGGCTGCCCCGCTCGCTTACGTTTACGTTCACTGCGCCTGCGTTTACGCTCAAGCGTGTTGCGGCTAAGCACAAGCTGCGCCAAATACGGCCGGATCGGGTTAGACATAGGCACTAAAAATTCGTGGTTGCAGAGGCTAATAATCCACCGTATTCCAAAGAGAGTTCACGGTCGTGGGCGATGGCTCGATATGCTTCGGACGTAGACATTTCGGCGAATTTGGCTGAAGAGGGATATTCGACAATCAGGACCATATCAGGTTGATCATCAGGATCCCCGATGACGGTCATATTGACTTTGCCCGCCCATAGAACTCGCCCCCCCACCCCTTTGAGCAATGGAACAACATTTTTACTATAACGAGCATACGCTAGCTTGCCAGCTTCATCGGTCCCTTCAACTTTTCCTTTAAATTTTAGGACATTGACCATCACCACCGGCTCATCAGCCGGGTATTCCTTCATAAACTGAATAAACTGTTCGCGTGTAGGCACCACTTGGTTGGTTAAATTCATGGGGAGTCTCCTTTTCTAGGTTTTCAGTCGGTGAACAACTGGGATGATAAAGTGATAACTTGCCCTATGCAGTTGTTAACGAATAACGATGCATCTGGACAAAGAGGGTTGCCATTTCTTCCGGCGGAATCAAATAAATTCGCTGCTCTTGTAGCCACCATTTGATAGATGACAAGAGTGCTCCGGCAAAATGATGGGCCGATAGGGAGACCGGCACGGCCGGTTCTTGCCCTGTTTCTGCAGCATGATTGGTTATCAAAACCTCAACCATCTCTACAATAATTTGATGGATTTCATGATACAGTTTCGGCATTCCGTTGCTATCTAATGCCACTTGAAAAAAATGGGCATGCTCAGAAACATTCCGAAAAGTCCTGGTAAGCTGCTCGACTGAAGGCAAACCTTGATCATCTAACTGGATATTGGGTAAGTTTTCTTTTGAGGCTTTGCGAAAAACATCAGCGACATATTGCAGTAAATCACTTTTGTCTTTGAAATGGGTGTAGAACGTCGTGCGCGCCACATCGGCCCGGTCGATAATGTCTTCAATGCGAACCCCGTCATACCCTTTTTCTAAAACCAATTGGATAAAGGCATCGCTGACCAAACGTCGGGTTCGTTTTACGCGTCTATCGATTTTTTCTGCCATACGATAATTATTCTCCAAAATGCTGTTTTATCATCAGCAATACGAATTAATGGACTTTTTGTTCGCTAATTCTAGCACAACTATCTACTTCATGTGGCCAAGTTTAGATTTTCAACTACAAACAATGGGCTCTTTTACACCAGTATCACTCAAAAAAGCCAACCATCAACCTAGGCGATTCGCCACAGCCTCCGATTTCAAAGACGTGTGCGTGTTAAAGATGTTGTACTGTTTTGCATAGGTGGCAGCTTCGGCCGCAATCGTGTGACTAATACGCCGCCATTCGAATTTTCTGTCTTTTCAAACTGTGTCCAGTTCGCAACCATCTTTTCAAGCAGTTGATTGTCGTCGACAAAATCAGAATGACACACTCAAGCGTAATAAGAGGCCGATACACAATTCATTGATGGAAGAAAAATTGGGGCTTGACATCGGCCGAACCATTCGCTAACATCCATTAACCATCCACACGGATGGTCAAAGGAGTATAAATGACAGCATCTGAGAAAATTACAATTAATCTAAGTGTAGTCGACCTCGGCAAAATTGACCTTATGACAGAAGAAGGGTTTTATACAAACCGAACAGACTTCATCCGCACCGGCATCAAACAACTGCTGCTGCAGCACGAAAATGAAACGAACCAAGCTGTTAGTCGCATGAAAGCTGCTGACGAGCTGCGCTCTAGCGGAGATATTGGCACCAAACACGCATTCGCCGTCGGCGTGATGGCCTTCTCGGCGAGCGATTTAGAGCATGTGCTAGCTGATAACAAGCGCATTTCTATCAACATTATCGGTCTTCTTAGGCTAAACAATGATGTAACCCCTAAGCTAGCCAATCAAGCGATTAAGTCTATTAAGGTGCGTGGCGCATTCAGGGCACCAGCTGATGTCAAAAAGATTTTGGCAGACCGTACACTATAGAGAGAGGAACTTTGATGAGTGACTTTACGATACAACAGGTCGATATAGACACAATTTCTGAACGACGCTGGGAGGAGCAGTATGCGCTAAACAAACTGCTAAGATACGAACGTGACCCCCTTTCACCAGCACCAACACTGAGAGAAACCAAGACTAATTTGGGCAACATTCCATCATTTGTAGATTTGACCATTTGGTGGGCTATCGATTGTCAAAGCAACACAATCGTTGGTGATGCATCGCTGATTATGTTTAATGAGCAGATGGCGCAAAATCAGCATTTGGGACAGTTAGAACTTCAGGTAGCACCTGCGTATCGGCGCAATGGCATTGGCAGCGAGTTGCTAAGACATATCGTGCAGATGGCGGCCGCGAAGAAACGCTCGTTGCTCTTCTTCAGCACGCAATCAAACGTTGAGGCTGGAGAGGCATTTACCAAAAACCTTGGTGCTGAGATGGGTTTAAGTACTATTACCAACCAATTGGCCATTGCCGATTTAAATATGGCGTTGATGGCACAATGGCAAAAACAAGCTGATTTACTTGCTGATAAGTATGAACTGCTATTTATAAGTGGGCGGTTGCCAGATAATTTGCTAGATGCGATGGTAGATGTCAAGCAAGTCATGAACACTGCACCAAGGGGTGAGCTTGAGATTGAGGATATTGAATTTTCTGCCGAACAATTTCGCCAAATGGAGTTAAAACATCTTCAACCAGGTCGTGAGATATGGCGTTATCTAGTGCGCCATAAGTCATCAAATAAATTAGCTGGTTACACTGAAATGGATTTCCGTGACTCAGCGCCGCAGTTAGCCGGGCAAGGCGATACAGCTGTTGTGCCAGAATTTCGCGGCAATAAAATCGGCCGATGGCTTAAAGCCGCCATGATTACCCACCTTGTCAATGAACGCCCAGCCATACAATACGTGCGTACTGGCAACGCCGCCTCCAATGCACCTATGCTCAAAATCAACAATGAAATGGGCTTTAAGGCATATTATGAAGAGAAGGTTTGGCAACTCTCAGTTGAAAAAGCACTATCCCATTTTCTTGTTGACTAGCTGCACGGCTGAATGACGATTAAAGAAACTTTTAGCCGAGCGGACATGTTTTTTCTAAATTATTCTTTAATGGCGCGCCAGCAAAAGATAAAGGCGACAATATCAACCAGCAAGATGATAAACACGACTGCAACAGGGAATCCTTCGGCCGTGCCTGATACTGCGGCAAATGACCGGTTTAGAGCATTCAGGTTTTTCATTTGCTGAAATGTTCGATCATCAACCGCCACAAACCTAAAGGTTTCGACTCTAATCAGCGCCCTGTTCGCCTCAAAAGCCCACCAGAGCGTTGTATCCAGCCGCGGGGTTTATCAAGTCAGCGATTTTTCAAGCTAAAAATTTGTGTCAGCCTCCCAAACCTCACCCAATCGCATCTTTCAACGCTGTTACAGCCTCTAGTTCTACATCGTGAATCACCTGCACCTGCGCCGCCAACACAGCGCGCAATGATTCCACCTCATCCTGATTCAGTGGAAAATCAGCTTCACAAGCGGTGCGGATTTCTGCCAACCGTCTGTTTAAATCGGTGATCGTCTCGCCGGTATTTTGGCCACCTGCGCGCAATGTGTCCCGCTTTTTCGCCAGCAGCATTCTCGCCTCGGCCAGCAACGGAACGTCGTCTGCCAATCCCAGCGCTGTGAGCTTCTCCCATTCGTCAGCACTGCGTAAAAACTGATCAGCGACCTGATTTAAGGCCGGTTTGTTTAGCATATCGGCCGACTCGCGCAAAAACGCAGCGTACGGCCGTCGATCTGCCCCCCCTTGGATCTGACCAAAGGTAGAGGTCCGGGTAAACATATCTCGCAAACCGGCATAAAGTTTAACCCCACGCGGAAACTCTTTTTCCCAACTCAACCGGGTTTTCGGCTTGGTTAACAGTTTGATCCAATGTTGATAGGCGGCAAAGCCAAAACTATTTTTGCTCCCTTTGGGTGGTTTTTCGGTAAACAGATTGATGGTGTCCCAAATACCGGCCGTAACCGCACTGGCCAACTTGCTTTCATCAGGGGCTTCATAGGTTGCCACGCGATGCTTAAACTTTTTGACTTTCCCCCAGGCCGCCACAAATTCTTCCTCGCTGATCACAAATCCCTGTGTGGCCCGATCAGCGATATGAACTTGCCGGTCGGCCCATCCGTACACCACAACGGGTGACATCCCAGGGATGCCGTCGTGATCGCTGCTGCCGACATAGCTTGTGTTAAAAATATCGATCCAAGCCACGGCCGGAGTCCCGTCGTCTAACATGTTTCGCAAGTTTTTAAGCCCATTCTCCGCTTTGGTCGACTGTTTGATATTTTGCACCACACCCAAACGTGACAACATTTTATCCATCGGATCAAACGTGTTGCGGCTAAGCAAGGCCAAAATCGGGTCCCAACCTTCATACGCAAAACTGAAATAACCAAAGACGATGCCGCCACTTACCCCTAATAAGAACGGCTCACTATACGGTTGACCCGTATGGGGGTTCACAAATCCCCGTGCTTTGAAAAAGTTGTGTGTCGATCCGGTCTCCCAATGAATGCCGTCAAAAGCGTTGTAGTTTTCGATTACTGTCATGTCGATTCTCCAAAATTTGAATTAAAGTTTGAAAAAGCTGATAAGGGCGGTACCAACCGATAACAGCTACGTTTTCATACTTTACACGGCTTTTAGACCTTTTTGAAAAAAAAGAGACATACTATTGAGTTTTCCCTTCGACAACCGTTTAGCTGAACTCAAACCGAAGTCTCAGAACCCGCGCGCCCTAGGTTACACACCTTGGCCTACGGCTTTTCTCCAGCACGAGATCAAATGACAGCGGCCGACGTCAAAAATCATGTAAAGTCTGATTCGTTTGTTTTGCAACTTACACACCGTGGGGCAAATTGTTTTATCGGTTAGACTGATAAAATCTCGCGGTGGAACAGCGATCTTCGGATAAGGAACGTTCTCAATAGACGTCCATGGGTCTATTGATCATGGCCTCTGGAAACTTTGATTGAGACTAGCGCATTTATTGTGCAGCTAGAACCTTGAAAATAAACACACTGTCTCTGACCTAGTCATGCAACGTCCGTTGAGCTCCATCTGAACCTTTATCCACAACCTTAGAGAAAGTTATTTAAAACGCTTGCCAAACCGGCTCATAGGCCGGTTTTTTGCGTTGGGTGAAATGCATCGGCAAACGTCGATTTTGCATATGGTTAGGCCAGAACAGCTAAAAACTGAGATCGATGCGAGGGGCCATAAATCTGACTAAATAAACAATTTGTTCATTTAGCGAACTATTTGTACAATATCACCATTGCTGTTTGAGCAACCAAATTAACATGACGGGTGACGGGCCTCAGGAGAAATAGGAGATGAAGCAGTTTAGCTGGCGGTTGGCCTTTTTGATCGGGCTATCTGGCGTGATCGGCAACACCATTTGGGTAATTTTTAATAACTACGTCCCTATTCTGTTGCAAACGGGGCATCCTTTGTGGGACGGAGCCGCAGGACAAACTGCGGCCGTGACCGGCTTTGCACTGGCACCCACCATGGCCTACTTCATCATGACTTGGGACAACATCATCCACATGTTCCTAACCCCATGGGCTGGCGCACGCAGCGACAAAACATGGACCCGATTCGGCCGGCGATTGCCTTGGGTCATGGTCGGCGTCCCTCTCGCCATTGTTGGCTTTATCCTTGTCCCATTCGCGACATCGCTAGTCGCCATCATCATTTTCATCATGTTTACCAACATCGGGACCGGCATCTATCGTGCCCCCATACGGGCATGGATGGGTGATTTCTTTGAACCGGCTGACCGTTCCAAAGCGGAGATTCCGGTGCATGTGCTGGGTGGCCTTGCGTCCGTCGTTGCCGCGCTAGTCGGTGGCGCTCTGTTTGACCGAGGGCAAATAAGCGCCCCGTTCGCGATCGCCAGCGCCCTTACCCTTTTAGCCGGTATCGCACTGACAATCTGGATCAAAGAAGACAAAGATTTGCCCATTGGTCAAGTGGAAGAAGAAGGGGAATCGATTGAAACGAGCCCGACAATCTTAGAAACATTAAGCCAAATGCGATTGCCTAAAAATCGGAGCGTTTTGTATGCGTTTTTAGGCACGTTCCTATTTCATGTCGGGAGTGCGGCTTACCAAGCAGGAATTTCCGGATTCGCCGTGTTTGATATCGGCATGACGGCCGGCCGGGTCGGTCAATTCACCGGTATCGCAGGCATCCTTTATCTCGTATTGGCCTTCCCCAGCGGATTAATGGCCAATCGGTTTGGGCCACGTCGAATTATGATGGCCGGAATGCTGTTATACGGGCTGTCTCATCTCTTAACCCTGTTTTTCGTGACAACCGAGCAGGGGGTTCTGATCGCAATCATTCTGTCCGGTTTGGGCTGGACAATGGTCTTTCTAAACAGCCTCCCCCTATTTATGAATACAGACACCGGTCAGAACTTCGGTGTTTTCGCCGGTATTTACTATTTGGCATTTCAAGCGGCCAGCATTGTTGGGCCGCTCTTGTCAGGGGCGTTGGTGCAGCTGTCAGGGTCCCAACGGGCGATGTGGGCCGTCTCGGCCGGAGGGATGTTGCTGGCGTTTTTCGCCCTGATGCGTGTGTCTGACCGAGATTTTTCCGACGTTGAAGCGGTACTTGCTTCTGATTAAAAGTGTGCTAATTTCTTTTCCCAATGCTAAACAAACCCAACATCTTCCTCATTATCACCGATCAAGAACGTGAAGTGATGCACTGGCCCGAAGGGTGGGCTGAAGAAAATCTGCCTGCCCGCGAAAGGCTCAAAGCGAATGGTATGACGTTTAACCGAGCCTACATCGCCACGGCCGCCTGTTCACCCAGCCGCGCTTCGCTGTTCACCGGCCTCTATCCGGCCCAGCACGGGGTGACACGTTTGCTGCAATCAAACGATCCCTATTCGGCCGATCAGACCCATCAAACCCAACTAAGCAGCCACACCCAAAATATGGCGAAAATGTTGGCGTCGGCCGGGTACAACGTGGTGTTTAAAGGGAAATGGCACCTGACCAAACCGACCCAGTTTAATCATGATTTAGGCCATCGTTTTTGGTCCCAGCTCGATTCAGACACAATCGCTGAAAAATATGGCTTTACCGAATGGAATGCACCTGATGCGGGGGACGGACTGCTGATTCGAGAGTTTGGGGGTGGCAGTGTCAATCATGACGGTCGCTATGTTGATGGCAACGGGACCGCAGGCCCCATCCCCCTTTCGGCCGATGAGATGGAGCGGAACAGCATCCTGCACTTTTTAAACAACTATGATTCCGACAAACCGTTTTGCCTCATCGCATCCCTCGTCAATCCGCACGATGTGCTGTCATATCCTGGCACCGGCCGGGGAGAGCCAGGGCGTGTGCCCGCCTACGTTCGAGGTGGATACAAACTGAACGATTTTTCATGGCTGCCGATTGACCTACCTGAAACAGCAACTGAAGATTTGATCACCAAACCGAAATTCCATAAACGGGTAAAGCGGGGGATGGACACCGTCATCGGCAAACTAAAAACGGCGGAAGAACAGCGGAACTACTGCCGGTTTTACGCCTATCTGGTCAAAGAATCTGACACACACATCGGCCGGATGCTGGATGCGTTGGACGCAAACGGTTTAACCGAAGACACGTTGATTGTGCGCACCAGCGATCATGGTGAGATGGGGATGGCCCACGGCGGGCTGCGCCAAAAGTTCGGCAATGTGTACGAAGAAACGACCCATGTGCCGCTGATCTTTTCGAATCCAAAACTGTATCCAAAACCAAAAGAATCTGATGCGCTGGTGAGCTTGGTCGATGTTTTGCCCACGCTGTGTACGTTTGCCGATGTGCCCAATCGTGAGCGGTATGAGTTTAAAGGGGATGATTTAAGCGGGATTTTGCACGGCAAGACGGCCGAGGTTCAGGATGCGGTTCTGTTTACTTATGACGATTCGGTGATGCCGATCCGCCTCCCCTATTTTCTGCGCAAACGGAGTTTCTCCAGTGCAGGGGCGTCCCATATTCGGGCCATCATTGAAAAAGATTGGAAATACGCGGTTTATTTTGATCCCGAGATGGGGCAACAGACAGAATACGAACTGTATGATCTGCAAAACGATCCACTTGAATCTAAAAATCTGCTCAACCATTGGTTTTATGAACTAGAGATTGAACCGGAGCGGCGTAGACTGCATCAAAAACTGATCGAGCTGATGCAAGAAAAAGGAACGATGCCTGATGCGTTCTTATGGCCTACGGCCGATCAATTTTCTTTGGGCAAACGGTCAAAAACGGCCAATGCCAAACGGCTGTTCCGTGAATCAATCGAGATCGAGGCTTCGGCCGAACGTGTATGGGAAACGTTTACCGACTTTGAAAAGATCGGTGAGTGGAATCCGCTGGTGACTGCGGTTAAAGGTGATATTCGGCCGAGCAATCAGATCGATGTGACGGTCAGTATCGCCCCACGGCCGATGAAAGCGACCATTGTCAAACTAGAGCCGAATCGGGCCATTCACTGGTTAGACCAGGTCGCAGGCGGCCGGGTGCGCCCCTGCTTTATGTTTAACGTGGAGCCGATCAATGCGAACCGGTGCCGTGTGCTTTTTGAAGAGAGCTTTGAAGGCACCGTTGTACCGCTCATCGGCAATCGTTTAGCGCAACGGCTAGAACCGCTGTATCGGGAAATGTTGGAAGCGTTAAAAGCAAGAAGTGAGAAGTAGAACGTGTTAAGCAAAAAGCTTGATGTGGATCCTGCTTATCGCTTTAAACTTAACACTTCACACTAAAAATATGACTTGGATAATCGCAATCATTGTTTATGCCCTCTTCCTCCTCTGGTACATCGGCTGGCGTCGGCCGTTAAAGCCCCAGGAAATTGAAGCTTACATGGGCAAACTTGAAAACTTTGGCAACGCAGAACCTGAGCGATTGGCTGAAGTTCGCAAGTTTTTAGAACGGGATGATGGCAAGCAGTTCTTTATGATGAATTTGATAGAGCTGAAAGAAAAGCCTGATCCTGTTGAGGGGGTACCGGACGATCTTTCATCAGCCACCATGCTGCGCCGGTATACGAACGGCTGGTTTTCGCGTGCGCTGTTCAGCCGTGCGGGATGGTTTGCCTTCATTTCAAGACCCAAAGCGGGGCCGATAGAGATGTGGGGAGCAGAACCGGCCGCCCGTTGGTCAGCATTTGGAATCGTCCGTTATCGCAGTCGGCGAGACATGATGGAGATTTTAAGTCGGCCGGAATTTCATGAGGGGCACCGCTACAAGTTGGCCGCAATTGAATCGACCATCGCCTACCCGACAACGGGGCTTTTGATGCTAACTCCCCCGCTTGTTATCGGCTTAGCCATCGCGTTATGTGCGGCACTCTTGAACATATTTTTCCCGTAATCGCCCCTTTATCCCACCAAAAAACAATTGCAAATCCCTATGCTGAGCCTAGCAGGTCTAAACCAGCCTCTTTTCACATCATTTGAACGACATCGAAAGCAATTTGGGAAGAAAAGTGGATCACATTTGTTAAGAAGGTATCATTTATATACGAGCGAGCCTCTGAAAGTTCAAACAATCTAGGATGTCCTTATGTCACAAAAGTTCCACCAATTCTTGTTTTCTCTGGGGCTGCTCTGCCTTGTCTTATCGTTTTTACAATCAGCGTCGGTTCAGGCCGCTGAAATAATTTACGTCAATGCGAGCGCAACCGGCACCAATACCGGAAATGACTGGGAAAATGCGTATCCTGATTTACAACAGGCCTTAGCCCGTGCAGCCGCCGGGGATCAAATTTGGGTGGCAGCCGGTATCTACAAGCCGGGCAGCGAACGTGGCGACTCCTTTGTGTTAAAAAATGAAGTCTCTTTATTTGGTGGCTTTGATGGGTCAGAGTCTGAGATCGAGAGCCGTGACTGGGTAACAAACTTAACGGTGCTGAGCGGTGATATTGACGGGGATGATGTCGTAGATGACGGGGGAATAACGCTAACGGCCGAAGATATTTCGGGCAGTAACAGCTTTCATGTGGTGCGCGCAACTGATCTAGATGACAGTGCCGTGATAAATGGATTTACGGTCACGGGCGGGCAGGCGAACGGGGATTTCCCCGACAACCAGGCGGGAGGGATGTTTAACAAAACGTCTAGCCCAACCGTTGAATACGTCCGTTTTATGGGGAACACGGCCGATGATGGGGGTGCGGTTTACAACGACACCGACAGTAACGCAACCTTTACAGATGTCACGTTTAGTGGCAACTCTGCCCCTGATGGAGGGGCCGTTTATAACTGGAGCAGCAAGCCAACCTTCACCAATGCAATTTTTTCAAACAACACATCAAATGCCAGGGATGACAGCACCGGGGATGGTGGTGCACTCTATAGTTTCGGCAGTGAATTGGCGTTTAACAATGTAAAATTTATCAACAACACCGCCACCAATGCGGGCGGAGCTATTTTTAATGACAGCAGTTCGTTTGTCATCAGCGACAGCAGCTTTTCTGGTAATCAGGCTGATTTTGGGGGTGGGCTTAGCAACTTCAACAACAGTGGCGGCAGCGTCACGAGCAGTACATTCTCGAGCAATAGCGGCAACAACGGGGCCGGCATTTACAACAACGGCGGAACAACTGAAATAACCGATAGCAACTTTAATGACAATGCTGCCACGAGCAGCGGTGGCGCGGTGTTTAACAACAACGAAAGCGATGGTAGCATGACCGGGTTAACCTTTAGCGGGAACTCGGCCGCAAAGGGTGGGGCGATCTACAATTTCTTAAGCTCGCCCACCATCTCGAACAACAAAATTACGGCGAACACGGCCGATAGCGGTGGTGGAGTCTACAATGAAGGGGGAGGATCTCCCATCTTCATCAACAGCCAAATTACCGGCAATCGGTCAAACAATCAGGCCGGTGGGATGGGGAATGAAGGGGCCAACCCGATATTAATCAATACAACAATCGCCCATAACTATGCTCGGGTCAGCTTGGGCGGCATCTTAAACAACAATGCAAATCTACAAATCCGCAACAGCATCATTATCGGCAATGTTGACAACGAGGGGTTGGGCATCGGTCTCGATTCACAAATCAGAAATTTAAACGGCAGCGAATCGTTGGTCAGCTATAGTTTAATCGCCGGTAGCGGCGGCAGTAACGAGTGGAACAATTCGGCCGGCATAGATAAAGGGGGCAATATCGACAGCGACCCGATGTTTGTTTCTGTTATCGATCCGGCCGACACACCAACAACTGATGGCAATTACCAGCTGGGGGCAGGCTCTGTCGCCATTGATGCCGGTAGCAACGAGGCATACACCGGGGAAAGTTCAACCGACTTAGCCGGTAATATTCGAATCAGCGATGATGCGATTGATATGGGCGCTTTTGAAGCCCAGCAGTTTGAATTAAAGATTGAAATTAAGGGGAGCGGCAGCATCACGAGTACAACGGGGTTGAGCTGCGCGGCCGACTGTAGCAAAACCTACCTCAGCAACACAGAGGAAACTTTGACCCCCATTCCGGCCGATGGATTCTTTTTTGAAGGGTGGGAGGGGGCTTGTTCTGGTACAGGACCCTGCACCATTATTCTTGATAGCGACCAAGAGGTCACCGCCAGCTTTGTGGAGCAACCGGTCATCACCCACGAGCTTCAAGTCACGGGCGAAGGGAACGGAAATGGCACGGTGACCAGCAATCCGGCCGGGATAAACTGTGGCATCAATTGCACCAGAAGCTATGTAGATGGGACAATGGTTGTCTTAACCGCAAGAGCAGCCGCCGGATCGACATTTACCGGTTGGAGTGGCTCCTGCTCCGGCCGGGGGGCATGCACCATTCCGATGACTGAAGATCAGTTGGTAACGGCCAACTTTGCAATCCAAACAGGTGGCCCCTGGCTGGTTCAAGTGTCAAAGAGAGGGACTGGCACAGGTACAGTGATCAGTAGTCCCGGCGGTATCGAATGTGGCCGAACCTGCAACGACAGTTTTGAAGGAGATACAGCGATCATTTTAATCGCCACGGCAGATGAAAACTCAGAATTTACCGGATGGAGTGGAGATTGCAACGGGGTAGGATCCTGTCTTTTAACCTTGACTGAAGACAAGATTGTGTCCGCGATTTTTACATCAACCATCACTGATCCAAGCAATCTAGATCATGCCCTCTACTTGCCAAGAGCTATAAAAGATTAGTTGATAGGACTTTCGCTTACTATAGAGCGCTGAGCGTCGCTACGCTCACATGAAGAACTGCATTCTTCTAAGGCCAACTTGTTGGCACAGCTTGTCGAAGTGCGGTTTATGCCCTTCGACAGACTCAGGAAACGAAAGTCCTATAAAAATTGAAATCTATCGGATCATCGGCAAGTAGACCTTGTTTTCGAATGAGAAATCGAGTCCGGTAAGCTTAACGTTGTCGATAACCATGCCAACCGGCCGGGCGACGTTAGGATCATCTTCTGAAAATGTGGAGTCGACTTGCACACCGATCTGTAAAAAGGTGTCCTTCCAATCATCAAACGTCTTAAATGTGTCGAGCTGCTGATTTCTAAAATCGATTACTTGCCCATCTAAAACCATGTAGTGATAGTTAATGCTGTCCCCCAACATACTGGTGACAAAGCGTACATGGTGCCATTCATTTCCGGTAATACACACCCCCTCAATCGGTGGGTCAAACGGTTCCCATGTCCCTTGTTCCGCCCAGTAGCGCAACTGTCCTTTGTAAGGGGCATAAACAAGGCCAAAACCATAGCTTTTCGGCGGCTGGGTAAATTGCCACACAAATTCGATCCCCTCCATGTCAGACTTGATCTGCTGGCTGCAATCGATATTGCCTTCAACATAAAAGTCCATCTCCAACTCTAACCAATTTAAGCCATCATAGGGATATTCCCCATTGCTGCCATTCAATTTAGCGATGTTGTTGGCACAAAAATAGTTGTTATACGCTTGCCCTCCCGTTATGGCGCACCGAAAGGCTCGGCCGTCTATCGTGTTATCGGTAACCCAGCCAAACTCCCCATCGATCGTAGTATCCGGAATCAAAATGTCATCATATTCCCCCCAGCCTGTCGTAACAAGGCCTAACGAGGGTTCAATATAACCGGCATGATTTTCATCAAAATCGTCGTAAACAAAAAGGATATGGTCAAATTTGCCCTCGATCCCTTGGGGAACGTCTGGAAATGGGATTTCGTCTGGTTCGGGCTCGGCCGTGGCTAACCCCATCAGCCCAAAGGCAGCCAGAAACAGCAAAAAAGTGAAAGCGGTCTGTATAAATCTAAAACGCATAGTTGTCTCGTCCCCCATCGCAATGGGCTTGAACTATGCGCTAGTCTAAACGATTCGGATACAAATATCTGTGGGAAGTGAGTCTTAGGCTAACAGTAAGAGGGTGACATTTACTCTAATGCCTGATAAAGCAAATTGTTCAAATCGTCACGCACCGGAATCGTGCTTGACGGCATGTACTGCAAATAGCTCATGCCGATCATATCTTCCACCGGATCGATCCAGAAATGGGTATCGGCCGCCCCGCTCCAACCATGATTGCCCAATGACCCTTGATTGCCGGTTTCTGGCACATTCACCACTTGGGTAAACCCTAACCCGAATCCATAACCTGGAAAGGGGGTCGTCACAGCCAGTGGAAACATTCGCTGCGGCAAATGATTCATCGTCATTAGCTCTAAGGTTTTCCGGCCGATATAGCGCCTGCCATCAAACGTCCCCCCGTTGGCCACCATCTGCGCAAACTTGATGTAATCTTCAGCGGTAGAAAGCAGCCCGCTGCCCCCACGTTGGTTCATCACCGGCGGCCGGTGAAAGCTGGTTTCCGGTGGGTCTAGCAATTTCATGTACGGATCGCCCGGCTGCAAAGAGCCATAAAGTGAGGTCAGGCGGCCGAGCTTTTCATCTGGGATCTCATAATCGGTATCTACCATCCCCAGCGGCCGTAAAATATTTTCTTGCAGATAATCGCCCAACGGCTGCCCTGAAATCACCTGAACCAGATACCCAACAACGTCTGTAGCAACCGAATAGTGCCAATCATGACCCGGTTGAAAACGCAACGGCAGCTCGCTGATTTTCATCATCATCTGTTCCAAAGTCATGCTATGGTCAAATAGTTCAGCGTCCCGGTACATTTTTTCTAGCGGATGGTCATCACGAAAACCGTAGCTCAGCCCGCTGGTGTGGGTCAGCACATGCCAAAAAGTCATCGGCTCCGCTTTTTCTCGGCTACCATCGGCGTTTAACACCTCTAAATCTGCAAACGCGGGTATGAACGGGGCGATGGGGTCGTTTAGGTGAAATTTCCCCAGTTCATGCAGCTGCATGAGTGCCACGCTCACGATCGGCTTGGTCATCGAGTAGATGCGAAATATCGAATCGAGCGCCATCGGGGTGCTCGTTTCTAGGTTCTGCATTCCCCACGCCTGATGATGGAAGATTTTGCCGTGACGGGCGGCTAGGGTAACGATTCCGGCCGCTTTTCCCTCGTCGCAATAGCGCTGCATCACGGGTGAAATTCGGGCGAGGCGTTGGGGATCTACACCAACTGATTTTGGGGAAGCTTTTTGCATAACTGGACCATCCTATAAGTTTATTGGCGCAGATTTTACCAAATATCAGCCGTTAGGCTGGCACAAACGAACGTTCATAGGGATTGCAAATAAAAACGGCCGCTGGTTGTGGTTGTAATCACAATCAGCGGCCGAACTTGAAATCTTAAGAAAGAACCGCGTTTTAGCGAGCAAGGAAGGGCATATAGACACTGTATAGCGCTGGGTCCGTGGGACCCTCGCCGTCATCTGAAAACCGTATATCTATGGTAAAGCCCAGGTAGTGAACAAACACATCGGCCACCTGATTTGTGTCATCATCAACCAAATTGGTAGCAAAAGATGTAAAAGCGACAAATTCTCCGTTGGCTGACATGTCAGCCCCGGCCGATGCCCCGTCCGCTTGGGTTCCGTCGGAAGCGACAGAAACACGCTTAATCTCAGAGGGTCCAGGCTGACAGCTTGTTTCATCTTCATAAAAGCTGCCGTCATTATCAGCATCCCGGTCAAATACAAATACATCTAGAACGTTATTTGTATCGTTGTCTACCAAGTTATCCGCATATGACTGAAAAGCGATAAATTGACCGTTTGCAGAAATCGATGGAAAGAATGAGCCTTCATTTCCAATCAAACCGCTGCCGGTCACAGATGCGATGATGGTGCAGCCCGCCCCGTCATCACGTACATAAATCTGTGATATACCGGCGGTGTCATGTACGGTCAACTCGTCTGATGTTGAACTAAAGGCGATATGCTCGCCAAACCGAGAAATCGATGGATGAAATGCCCCGCCGGTTTCGATGCGTTGCTCATCTGAATTGACCGATGCAATCGTCAGATTAGACGCCCGCTTCACAAAAATATCTTTAACGCCATTGGTATCCAATCCAACCAAATCTGTTGCATTCGAGTCAAACGCAACAACTTGCCCATCATCTGAAATATCAGGGTTAGATGACGCTTGATCACCGGTAAACGACAATGTGATCGGTGGCAGGGGGTCCAAGGGGCCACCGCCGGACGTGCGCAAGAAAGCTGAGACCGGCACGATACCGACTAAAATATCGGACCCACCATTCGAATCAACGTTGACAATCGTGCTTGGCAAGGCTAGGTCTGTTTCAAAGGCGATTTGTCCATCCTCGGATATATCCGGATTCTTAAACCTTTTTGAACCATCGCCGCCCCAATTGTCGGCCGACCGACACCCCTCCTGGGTAATGTCGGTCTCGGTGGCTTTTAGAACATAGCTTTGGGCCGTACAAGGCAGGCCATCGATATTTAATAGCGTCGAGGTCGATTCAAAAACGATGGTTCTCCCATGGGCAGAAATGGCCGGATTCGTTGATCTTCCAGCAACGGTTTGCTGCGTGCGCCAATCTCTCGATACGAGGGTGTTCCTCATAGTCACAGCTTCAATTCGATAGTCAAAACTGCTTTTTACGATATCAGCCTCACCATTCACATCGTTTGTGGCATCAAAGATCGCATCGGTTTGATAGGCGACGATAGAGCCATCGGCCGAGATTGATGGGGATACGGAATCACCATTCTGAAGTTCATCACCCTGGTGGTCAGCGGAAACTCGATAAGTGCCGGAAGCTGATAACTTCACACTTTGATCTTGGCCGCCCCCTGAAATTGTTAAGCCCATTGAGTCGAGCCGCGCAGCTGAAAATTGATCACCCTCGTTGACAGTTTCGTCACCCAATTGCAGTTGAGCATCGCTCGGAACCCCCTCGACCCGATACAAAAGCCGACTAGTTGGCATATGACTAGCAGCGGTCATAACCTGGTTTGTCAGCTCCGTCGAGCTGCTAGATTGATCATCTAAGAAACAGTCTTCCACCTGGACCAAATTGGCTAAACCCAACAAGACCCATGAATCAATAGGTAGCGTTTCGTAAAAATAGACATTGTCAGTGACATAGACAAAATAGTCGGCCGAACCCATACCCGGAATAGACAAAGTTAATGGCTCTGTGTTGGGTTCTGAAGCTACGATGTACCCCACATGACCTACCGCAGGGTAATAGATCTCAGCAGTCGGGCTGTCGGTTGGGAAATTATAGAATTCTTCATCTTCATCCCACCAGTTTGGGTCAGGTTGATGTGTCAGCAGTCGGGGCCGGATCGGAATCGAAATCGTTTCCGAAGAATCAGCAGAAAGGCCATCTCGGTGCACGGCCAATATCTCAACCCCATTTTGGCATGCCCTTTGAACCTGCCACGGGGTCGGATTATCAAAGTCAGTTACCCACTTCCGCCCCGCTTCAGCCGTGCCGATATTCAGCAACAAGGCAATCTGCAAGCATAATAATCCTACAAAGACATTTCGCAAATTTTTATTCATTAGTTCCTCTCGTTAATTTTCCCAATCCATCTGCATCATAGTTTGCCAAGCGGGTTAGGCTGCAAGAAGGAGCAACCCTCCCCAACTTTTATCTTTCTTGACTATACGTTAAGCAAACGTCCAAAATTCCGAATTTAGCTAAGGATTTAATCGGACTATGCTTGCGACTCAGTCTCAAGCCATTTTGATGCTTGGGAAAACTCCGGTGCATCAGCAAAATTTACAAGAGTTTCATGGCTTTCACGAATGCGTGTTTTCGCCTGTTGGCTATCACCGATTGCATGGAGATGAATCCCATATTCAAGCCCTGATACAGCCGCCTGAAAGCTGTCGATCTCACTTAGATTCTCAATACTTTGTAAATAGGAACGGTGCATCAATTCGACGTCATCACGCAAGGCTGCAATGTGTCCTTGAATTCGCAAATTCAACCCCAGCGACCAAGTATCCCCCAGCATCCGGTCAAACCCGATCGCTTTGGCGATCCGCTGCATCGCCTTGTCTAACCGATTGATGCCAGCTGCCTGCAACCCCCAAATCCCGTAGATTGAAGCCAACGCTGCCTGATCGTTCATCGCTTGAGCCAACGTTTCTGCTTTTTGAAGAACCTCATCCGCTTCCATCCAATTGCGTTCTTTTATAAACAGCTCAGCAAGCCGAATATAAGCAGGTATCAGCTGATGGGGCGCTTGCCCCTGCCCCATCTCAATACCACGGTCTAGATATTTGTGAGCCTTTTCAAAATCCCCCATCTCGACAAAGCAACCACCTAAATTAATTAACAACGACAAGGTGGCATCAGGATTCCCCAAGCGTTCTGCTTTTTCCAGCCCTTGCTCTAGGTCAGCGACGGCCGCTCGCCAATCCCCTTGCATATGCCGAATTGGCCCCAAATTAATCAGGATCCTGGCCGTTTGATTATGATCTTTAAGTTGGCGGCTAAGTTGCAACGCTTCAGCCGTATGCGCAGCAGCCTCTTCTAAATTCCCCAAATTAACATAAACCGCACCCAGATTTTTCAGCACATTCAAATGCAGTATTCGGTTGTCTTCAGGCACATGCTCTAATCCATCCATCAAGTCTTCGAGGGCACCGCCAAAATTACCCATATGCATGTTTAAGGTCCCAGATAATGTTTTTAGCTCAGCTGACAGTCTGCGATCATCAGCTGGAATGACTTCTAAACCTCGTTGAACCCAACGCAATGCTTCTGACGGATCCTGTCGCTCAAGCAGCTCACCCATCGCCAAACAGACTTCCCCTTTCAACGTGTTAGACTCGGCCGACTGTGGCATTTGCTGCAACATCTCAGCCGCCTCTTTCAGATCAACCTCGGCCGGTTGATTCTCACCCAATATCGTGCTTAACCGGCCGCGCGCCAGCAAAAATCGGACGATATCAAATTTCGACAACGTTGCAGACATCATATCGACGTCTGCCAAAATCCCGCTCAACGTGTGGCCATGGCCCATGTTCAACACATCGTAATAATGTTGATTGGCCAACGACATCACGGCCGAATGTTGCCCCGCTTTGGCATGATGCAACATCGCCCGAAACGGTTCAGGTTCTTCAAATTCATAAAAATCAGCCGCCCGGCCGTGCATCTCTCTCCGTTTCGCCTTGCGTGGCTGTTCATAGAAAAACGTCTGCACAATCTGATGCTGTTTGTAAATTCGCTCTCCGTCATCATTTTCATCTATCAAGAGCAAGTGTTGATCAGAAAGATCCCGCAGTGCGCGACGCACATCACGCATGTTGAGCATCGCCTCGATCACTTCACGCGTTCCCACATACCCACTTAAAATCCCAACCGCTTCCATCACCCGTTGTTCATTGCTCTCAAGCCGGTCATTGACCTCTTCCATCAAAAACCGCTCTATATCTTCTTCACGGGCCAGCCGGCCGATAATCTCTTCATGATTCCGGCTGTTTTTTAGGATAACGCTTGCTAGGGTTAAGAACGCCCCATTCCCACCCGTTAATTGATTGAGCCGCTCAATTAAATCGGGGGCCAACTCTACACTTCGGCCGTGTAAAAGCTCGGCCGTTTCGCTGACAGTGAGTCCATTTAGCTGGGTTTTGTTATCGGTTGGTAAAAACGATGGAAATCGGCGGGCGGTCACCAGCATGTATAAAGACGGTGACTGCAAAAGTTTAGGCAGAAAATCTTTTATGCGTGGGTCTTCATCAACAAATTGCAGGTCGTCCAAACACAGCAACATCCCCTCTTTAAACTCACTCATCACAACGGCCAACATGTCTAACATCATGCCGGTGTCGTGGGACCGGCCGCCAGAGACTCTGGCTGATTCAAACATCTCCCATAGCTCGGGTCGGCCGAAATTGGCCACAAAACCAGCCAAACGAGAGGCAAGTGAATCGGCCGTGCCGCTGGCAAAGCTGTGCCAGAAAACCGGCTGGTTCTGCCAATGTGAACCAATGGTACTCATCAAACTGGTTTTACCAACACCGGCCATCCCTGTAATGACAGCAAAGGTTTGATTTTCGAGCAGTTGAGAATATCGCTTAATTTCGGCCGATCGGCCGACAAAGCCGCTCTGAATGGGCGGGCTGTATGCTTTTAAGGATGGGGGTTTTGCTAGTGGAATAGGCTGAACGGGATGAGAAGCAGTATCGTTTTCGGCCAGGTCCGGCTCTTGAGGAAACAGCTCATCCTGCAACGCTTGCGGATAAGGATGATCGGCACTTTTCAGGAACAAGTCTAGCCACGCATCATCATGCTGAGGGGTTTTGTAGCCAATGATGAGCCGGGCCAAAGTTTCTAAATGGGCCAATGTAGGCGGGGCTTTACGGTAACGCCAACTTTCTATCGTGTCTCCTGACAGCTCAGGCTCGAACCCATAGCCAAGTTCGTCCATGACAACACTAATCTTTTTGCCCGAAAAGCGTTTAATGTCATGCAATGCATTTGAAAGATAGTCACCAAATTTTAGCATTCCCTTTTTCCATTTCTTGTTCTCATTCGATTTCAGATTGTACCAAATTACATGAATTTGAGTTTGTCAGGTTTCACAAGACCGTTGCATCCCTTAAGTCAGATCTCAATTGAGTTAAAAAAATCCGAGAATTCCTCAGACTTTTCCGAATTGTTAAATGGCACAGTTTGTTGAATTAGGATTTGGGAACTCCAAATTGCCCTACAGATTATCCAAATAGGACCTGTGCAAGTTTCGTATTTTGCTGGGTTCTTGGATGTCTAAAAGAAAATCCTAGTTTCAACAAATTTCGTTGGTGCCACTCGCATCAACCAATCACACAATTATTTAGGAGTTAACAATGTCAATACAACAAACGCTAGTAGGATTAGAACGTACATTTGGTGGTCGAGCTGCGGTGCTAAGCCACACGATCTCGGCCGATAATCAGCTCGAAGAAAGTGAGTCAAGCTGGTTAAGGCTGGGGTCTCCATTCCCATTGAGAAGTGTCCGTGTCCACAATCGAGCCAGAAATGAAATACAAATTCAAACTGATTTCATTGAAAATACGATCCAAGATGCCCTAGGGGAAGAGTTGCCAGATGGTGTCACGTTCAACCGTGGTGTCTCGATCGGAGCCATGTATACGGATGATCTCCCTATCTCTGGACATGCCTACTCGAATATTTTCGTCGTGGTTTCGTTTGAATTAATCGCAGATATTCCACTACCCCGGGACGCCCATATTTTAGTTGAGATGTATTTCGGTTGGAGGCAATCAGGGAATAGTCTGAGAATTGCCGACGATTGGTATTTGAATGTGTCCGTCTCAAATGTTGGAGCCTTGCGAAGGAGAAAGACAAGAGATAGCGTAACGAACTTATTGACAAGTTCCGCAGAGGGCCTTAGCCCTGGAGAACAGATTCGTAATGGATTGCGTCCATTTTTTGACCAAGACAATGTGCTCAATTGGTATGTAATTCCAGGCAACGGAGAACACAATAGCCAAGAGAATGATGTGGTAGTTAGGAACGAGTCAGCGTTCTTCGTTGTTAGGCGATAAGGACTACTACTACGCCTATTGATGAGGAGCCAAGACATAACAGTCTTGGCTCCCAATCGCATCTAGAAGAAACCATAATGAGAAAAATTAAACAAATTTTGTTGATTTTATTCAGCAGGGTTAATACGTTCCCTAGATTGGGACAGTTTTTAGGAAAAGTTGGCGTTCACCGCATATCCGTGTGTCAGGCTGCACCAATCTGCTATGCTAAAAACCGGTTGCGCAACCCAACTAGATCCGATAATCTTCGTAAGGCTTGTTTTGCCTATATCAGCCATTCCACTAATAACAGCAGACGTTTCGCTACTTAATTGCTGGCGATACCGTTCAATCTCGGCCGTGCTCCCCTCACAAAACCATCCTGCACCGGCGGCCTATACGCTTTAATTGGTGGCTGATCGACGATGGGAATCGTTTGAGTAGGTTGAAAATTTGCTTCTCTGTTTATCCCTCTTAAGTTCATACAGTGCTTGTGGTTAAGAATGGCTATGGCTGGTGGAGTTTTACGGTAACGCCAACTTTCGATCGTATATCCCACAGTTCTGGCTGAAAACCATGCCGAAATCGGCCGATTGTCTTCCAAAAGCCTGTCCCCTGAAAAATTCCGAGTCTTCTTCAGACTTTTCCGAACGTAAAACAATGATAGTTTCTTACATCATTCGGGTTATGGGTTCTAGACACGAAAAGTCTATGTTAACTCTCGAATGACTACCTTGATTCAGAAAGCCTTTTCGCCTCTTCGGTAAGAAAACGCATAACCCTCGGTCATAAATTAATTTACTTAGAAAGGAGAAACCAGATGAAAAAACTTCTCAAATCGTTTTGTTGGCTTTTGTTATTAACCATCTTTACCAGCCAACAAGGTGGCAAAATTCTTTTTGCAGAAACAGAAAGCTCCCCGTTCACAAGCTACTTCGTCCATACCACGACAGAAGAAAACTCAGCCTCGCATATCACAGTGCTCAACCATATCAGTCTTAATGGTAATCCAAATGCGAAGTTGATTGTGACCCAAAACTGGAACCCAAGCAACGGCACTGGTGTCTATAACAACAACGTCATCGGCGTATATTACAACGAAGAAAAATGGCTCATCTACAATGAAAATCAAAATGACATGCCGTTAGGTGCTTCCTTTAATGTATACGTCGCCTCGTCAAGCGATGACGCCTTTGTGCATATCCATCAAGATGGCAATGGCTACAACGAAACCTTCTTAGACCACCCCAGTTTAAATAATGCACCTGAGGCGATTCCTTTTAACACACATTATTGGACCCCCCATGAAGTTTATAATCCAAACACAACCTATGTGGGGCGCGATGCAACCGTAAACCGTTGGAATATTTTCAAAGAACAAGCTGATGAGTTCAACCCGATGCCAAATAATGCCGCCTTTCATGTTGTTGTACCTAGCAGCACTCATGAAAGCTATATTCATGAAGCCACCAGTGAAAATATCACATCAAACTCCACTCAATTAGACCACGCTTTACTGAATGATAATCCAGATGCGATTTTATTTGTTGAAACAAACTGGGATGATGGCATACTAAACTATCTAAAAAACACACGAGCAAATTTAGGCGTCTGGTATTCACCCGGCTCAGGCAGATGGAATATTTTTACCCAAGACATTTCAGCCATAAGCGAAGAGTCTAAATTTAATGTCTTCATCCCAAAAAGGGCTAATTCTTCCACCCCCACGCTCAGCGTAACCCCCACAAATGCTGAGTCGGGTGAGTCAGTAACGCTTGAGGGAAGCGGTTATACGCCCGGTGGCTACATCGCCACAATTCGCTGGGACGGAATTGATGTCGGTGGATTTCTAATCCCAGACGGCGGAGAATTCTCTACAACCTTTGAGATTCCGATGGGTGCAACCCCTGGCAGCCATACGATCACAGTTTGCTCACTATCCCCTTGTAGCACGGGCGAATTTGAGCAAAGTGCAAATACAACTGTAACGGTTGACCCAACCCCAGATCCAGAACCAAGCCGATATACCGTCTACTTACCTATTGTAATCGGCGGAAGTGGCGACACGAATCCACCGAATAGCACACCGAAAATTCAAATCGACATTGACGAGACGGTTGAGCCGCTTGCGGCTAGTTTGCCTGGCCTAAACGCGGGGGACCCGGCCCGACCGCTGGGCGCGATGAGTGACCCAGATGGGGCTGTGGCAACATTTGTGCAAAACGAAATATTTGTAGAAACCGACGACATGAGTGTGATCAACCAGATTGTGGCTGATTATTCTGGTGAGATCTTGCTAGAAATCGATCCAACCGAAGCGGGTATCACTGATTTGCCTAAAATGTATCTTATTCGTATCGACCCTACAGTAGGAGACGTTTCTCAACTCGCCTCATATCTCGATGCACTCGATACCACTGAAAACGGTAAGGTCAGAGGCGAACACAGTTTTTCTAGCGATACCGCCGCTGGTTTGATGGCGATTGCTGGTAAAGAAGCGGTCGGCGGTACGACGATCGGAGTCAATTGGGTCGGTGAACCCACTACACCTCCTGATAGTTCGCGTGAAGCGACCAACGGTCTCACTTGGGGGGGAATTTCCTATACAACCAATCCGTACAACTGGTCATTCATGAATCGAGGCAGTGTACAAGACATCGGAACAGCAGATGCGTGGAACGTGTTAATTCACGGCGGGAAATGGGACAACCGAGTGCCATACGCAGTTTTGGACAAAGGGTTCGCCACCAATAATGACTATCCTGACAGCACGACCCACATTTCCATCTTTCCGTGGGTTACGGCCGATGGTGACAGAGGTGGAAGCGCATCTCCTTGGCACGGCAACCATGTCATGCAAACGGCCATGGCCGAAGCTGACAACTTTTACGGTGTAGTAGGTGTTGCTCATACGGTAGCAGAACCGATTAATATTTACACCGGTTACGACTATGTCACCTCTATTGCAAGCGTTATCGCCGCTCGTGCGGCCGGTGCCAAAGTCATCAACATGAGCTACAGTGCGGAAGTACCCGCCGTCGTCAGCTTCACGGTACTCCCATTTGAACATACAACCATGGCGATTCGGGCTTCGGGTGCACTTTTGTTCGCCTCGGCCGGTAATGATTACCAAGATGTCGATGCTGAGCGCTGCTTTATCGGCATCTGCTGGGAAAGAACCTGGCATACCCCGTGTGAGAATAATGGCGTTGTGTGTGTGGGTGGCATCGAGTGGAACTCGACAATGCGCGCCCGCAGCGTAGACGGGTCCGGCCGAACCACCGGCGGCTCTAACTGGGGCAGCGATGGTGGGGTGCACATGTTTGCCCCTTATCGAGTTTATATGGGTGCAGACCCGGACAATCTTGTTCAAGGTGGCAATGTAAGCCTCATTAGCGGAACAAGTTTTTCATCGCCATACGCAGGTGGTGTAGCAGCTCTTATCTGGGCGGCCGACCCGTCTCTTTCTGCTAATCAAGTCTTGAACATCATGAATAGTACAGCCCATACCAGCCCAGATGCATCTGTACCCCGATATGTGAATGCATACGCGGCCGTACGCGAGGCGGTTGGGGAGGTAGCATCCGCGAAAATCACCTCACCATCAGCCGGTAGCGATGCTCAGCAAGGTACGACCATCTCTTTCAATGCTGAAATTGGTGCCGTGCTTGAAAACGAAACCACCTTCACCTACAGCTGGACATCAAATATAGATGGAGCACTTCACTCAGGCAGTTGGAACGCCCCTCTTGATGAAAGTGGTTCAAACTCAAACTTCTTTATCGATGATTTGAGCAGTGGGACCCACACCATTACCTTTTCGATGACGGGTGGTGGCTTTAACGCCACTGATTCAGTTTCGATCCAAATCCTCAACACAGCTCCAACCGCTGTCATTGAATACCCATCGAACAATGCTGAAATTTGCTCTAGCCAAGAGATTAACTTCTTGGGTAGCTCGTTTGACCCCAATCAGCTCGATGGGATTCCAGCATTGGGGTACAACTGGCGTTCATCACTTGATGGGAACTTAGGAAATGGGAATCCGCTTCCGATCAGTTTTCTGAGCACTGGTGAGCATACAATCACCCTGACTGTGACAGATGATGGTGGCTTATCAGAGACAGAGACAGTTAGTTTGACCATCTTAGGGGCCAGTGATCCAGATTGTTTCAATCTAAAACCAACCGCTTCAATCACCTCACCAGCAAATGATTCATCGTTTCATGTGGATACCATGGGGATTGACGGTATTTGGTACAAGAGGCTAACGCTCGCCGGTCAAATTGATGATCAGGAAGATGCTTATTCAGAATTGACCGTTGAATGGATCGATAGCGTGGCCGGCCCACTCGGAAGCGGTACGGTGAACACTTCGACCGGTTCAGTGACGATCACGCATAATTTTACAGCCACAGGTTGCGGTACGAGCCACATGGTAACCTTGCGGGTAACAGATTCGGGAGGAAAAACGAACGACATTATCCCCCATACAATTTTTATCTCCCAACTTTGTTAATGTCACAGTGTTAATGTCTCAGTAGGGAGACGTTTAAGACCGTAGCCTAAATGATAACGATCGGCCGCATGTTGGTTTACCCCAACCTAGCATGCGGCCGATTTTGTGTTTAGGTAAATGACAAACTTAGCTCACTCGCCCCCCTTTTCTATTCAAGAAAAGCGATTTCTTTTCAAATTCGCTCAAATGATTGGCAAAAAGAATCCGTCTATCCTAAATTTAAAGTTATGTCTACACCTCGACCGCTATTTTGGATCTGTTTCTAGATCTAAATCGCAACAACCTACACCTGACACACCAGATTGACACCCGGTCTAAACCAACAAGAGGAAGCGTTAAATGATCGAATTATCCCACACCGAACCGGCCTACAAACCGATTCCCAAAGATGTTCGCTATCACCCACTTGGCCACATCATTGATTTTAAAAAAGATGTGTTGGCCAGCATGCGTCAAATGGCGCAAAAACACCCAGAACTCGTCCAGCTACGTGTCGGCCCCAAGCGGCTCATCATGGTGCAGCACCCTGAGCTTGTGCGTGAAGTGTTGGTCAAACGGGCGGCCGAGTTTCCCAAAGCGGCCCCCTTTCGTGGCACGTTAAGCAAGGCGCTAGGCAATGGATTGGTCCCCAGCGATGGCAAATTCCACGCCGGTCAGCGCAAGATGATGCAGTCGCTTTTCCATCACAAACGGATGGAAGCTTATAGCCGAGTCATGACCACCTACACGGCCGACTTACTAAAAGAGTGGGAGCGTAATCCCAATCGAGATCTGCATAACGACATGATGCGCCTAACGATGTTCATCGTTTCGAAAACACTGTTTAACGCTGACAAACGGACGATGGCCAAAGATGCACAGCGGGCGGCCGATGCGATCGCCAACAATCAAATCTGGATCGAAAAAGAGTTTTGGCTTGGCTTTAAAATGCCAGACTGGGTTCCCACACGAGGAAATCGGCAGTTCAAAAAGAACAATCAAACACTCCAAGAAATTTTAATGCCGATCATCGAACAGCGGATGCGCACCAACATCGACCATGGAGACCTATTAACCACCTTAATCAATGCGCGCAATGACGCAGGACGGCCGATGCCAAAACAACAAATCTTCGATGAGGTCAACAACCTGTTTAGTGCAGGGCATGAAACGACGGCCAACACCCTCATCTGGACCTTTTACCTGTTGGGCCAAAATCGGCATGTGGCCCAAAAACTTACCAACGAAATCGACCAAGTCCTTCAAGGGCGTCGCCCAACCATGGCCGATCTAGACCAACTCCCCTATGCCGCCATGGTGTTAAAAGAATCGATGCGCCTATTCCCAGCTGTCTGGTCGCTGGCCTATCGAGAAGTTCAGCGAGATACGACCGTCGGTGATTACCGTTTCCCCAAAGGAAGCTGGATCGTTATTTCACCATACGCCCTCCATCGGCAAGAATCATATTTCCCAAATCCAGAAGCGTTTAAACCCGAACGATTCCATCCCACAAGAGCGGGCAACATCCCTCGTTACGCTTATTTGCCCTTTGGGGCCGGACCACGGGTTTGTATCGGGGCCCAGTTCGCCATGATCGAAGCTCAGCTCATTTTGATCCAATTGCTACAAACGTTCAATTTCGAAATCGTTCCAGGTCAATCGATCATCCCTCGGCCGCTCATCACCATCAGCCCAGAAAACGGACTAAACATCAAAGTAACGAGACGATCACAGTAGCCCCATCAAGCTTTCCCAACACAGCCATTCGGGATACATTTCCCCAATGGCCGAAAGCACAACCCCACTCCGTTTAATCCCATTTGCCGAAAAGATGGCGCTTACCCTCGCCATTCTTAGTTCCGGCATCGTTTTTCTAGACCAATCGGCCGTTAACGTCGCCCTGCCAGCCATACAATCGAGCCTGAATGCAGACATTGGCGCATTGCAGTGGATCCTCGACATCTACCTGCTCGTCCTTTCGGTTTTGATGTTAATCGGCGGCGTGTTAGGCGACATCTTCGGCCGGGTACGTGTCTACATCATCGGTATGGCCATCTTTATCGGGGCATCTGTGCTGTGTGGCTTGGCCCCCACCGCTGGATGGCTTATTGCGGGCCGATTTTTGCAAGGGGTTGGCGGCTCTCTGGTCGCCCCTGGCGGGTTGGCTATCATCAACGCCGTTGTGGCCCCAGAGCGGCGCGGCCGTATGCTCGGTATTTGGGGGACATTTTCACCGTTAATCACCGTAGCTGGCCCCGTCATCGGCGGCTGGCTCGTCGATTTCGCCTCATGGCGCTCCGTCTTTTTCATCAACTTGCCGCTCGGTCTTTTGGCCATTTTTGTCGCATGGCGCTACGTGCCTGAAAACAAAAATGAAGAAGTAGACGGCCGGCTCGATTGGCTCGGCCTCATTACCCTCATGTTAGGGCTAAGCGGTCTGCTATTCGCCCTTATCGAAGGGCCGAATTTCGGCTGGTCATCGCCGCTTATCCTTGCCAGCCTTGTCATCGGCGCAGTAGGGCTCATCACCTTTGTTTGGGTTGAATCATGGGTTCCGGCACCGCTCATCCCTTTAAACCTATTTAAAATACCGGTGTTCACCGGCGTCAACCTCATGACGATTATTTTGTATTTCGGTTTGGGTGGCCCCTTTTTCTTTATCACCCTCAACTTTCAGCAGGTGCAAGGGTACACGGCCGCCCAAGCGGGGCTAGCCATCATGCCGATCGCCCTTTCGCTGTTTTTAATGGCCCGCCAAATGGGCCGACTCATTGACAAAATCGGGGCAAGACCGCTGATCATCATCGCCAACATTATTATCGCCGCCGCATTTTTCTTGCTCATGTGGCCTTCAGTCGACCAATCCTACTGGACCCATTGGCTGCCCGGTATTTTGCTGTACGGCATCGGCCTGGGGTTTTTAGTGGTACCCATCACCAGCTTAGGGCTGCAAGCACTGCCTGCGAACCAATCGGGGATCGCTTCTGGCGTGAACAATGCCGCCTCTCGACTGGGACAAATGCTTTCGGTTGCGGTTTTGGGGGCGGTCATGGTCAATCGTTTCCGTACTGGTTTGGCCTCGCGCATCGCCAGTTATAATTTGCCGGCCGATGTTCAAACCACATTGTTGGCCCAGGCTCGAAATCTGGCAGAAACGACTCCGCCAGCCAATCTGCCTGCCGAAACGGTCGCCGAAATCGAGCAAATAATTCGGCTCGCCTTTGTCGACGGTTTCCGTACCAATATGTTTATTTCTGCCATTTTGGTTTTGGCCAGTTTAGTCATACTATTCCTAACAATTCCAAAAGATAGTCAGCCTGACGGTCGACACACGGCCTAGGCTCCACCTGAAACCGCATGTCAACCTCAGAACCAAATGTCCAAAATCGCTCCTACATCGTCCAAATAGCCATCGTCATCGTCATTATCAGCGTCGGTATCCGCCAAAGCTTTGGCATCTTCTTGCGGCCGCTGGTTGCAGATCTCAACATCAGCCGCGAAACATTTAGCCTCGCCATCGCCATTCAACAGCTCATTTACGGTTTTCCGCTCATCGGTATTTTGGCCGACCGGTACGGCTCACGCGGGGTCGCCATCGGGGGTGGGCTGCTCTACAGTTTGGCGATTTTCTGGTTTGCGCTTTCTCCAAGTACATTTACGCTGTTTACCTCTTTCGGCGTCCTCATCGGCCTTGCACTTAGCGCCACAACCTATGTCGTCGCACTCGGTGCCGTCGCGAAAATCGTCCCGCCTGAACGGCGCAGTACGGCGTTCGGCCTCATCACGGCCGCTGGCTCATTTGGCATGTTCGCCGTTGTTTTTGGGATGGAGCAGTTGCGCACCATCGTCGGCTGGCAAACCACCTTTATGTTCATGGGGGGCATGGTGCTCATCATCGTCCTAGTCGCCTCACGCTTTCCGGGTGCACCCAAACAAGGGGAATCAGCCACGCACAACCCAGAAGAGGAAGAAGAAACTTTGCTACCCGTCTTACGCAAAGCGGGTAAAAGCGGCTCCTACTGGCTCCTGTTTGCAGGGTTCTTTGTGTGCGGCTTCCACGTCGCCTTTGTCAGCACCCATCTGCCCGCCTATTTGGTTGACAAAGGGATTGCGGCCAATATCGGAGCGCTCGCTCTTTCGCTCATCGGTCTATTCAACATGATCGGCTCGCCGCTTTCCGGCTGGCTGGGTGACCGCTACCGGAAGAAATACATGCTCAGCGGCATCTACCTGGGCCGCGCCATCGTTTTTGCCCTGTTTTTACTGTTGCCGCTCAGCAACACGACCGCGCTTGTGTTTGGCTCCGCATTCGGCCTGCTCTACTTGGCCACCGTCCCGCTCACCAGCGGCCTCATCGCCCAAATATTTGGGTCGCGCTATCTCTCGACTTTGTACGGTTTTGTCTTCTTTGGCCATCAAATCGGATCGTTTTTAGGTGTATGGCTCGGCGGCCGCTTTTTCGACACCCAAGGCAGCTACATGCCGGTCTGGATTATGGGGATTGTTTTAGCGGTCATGGCGTTTTTCATCCATCTGCCTTTAAAAGATAATTCTCCCTTACTCGCAACAGCCCCGGCCGTGGGTGATTAGATCCTTAGCTTGTCGAAGTTAGACCCCAAAACGCCCGCTATCCGATACACAATCCCCTAAAATCAGGTATCATTTTTACTAAAGTTAGATATCTAATATCAAGCTGAGCCTATCTTAAAATCACATCGTAAAGATCATAACCGTTCGGCAGCCAAGCCAGCGGTTCGCAACCATTTTTAGGAGGAATCAATGGAAGATAAAAACGTACCCATTTATGCCGACACCGACTGGGGTGCTGTCGGATGGGCAGGCATTATCAGCAGCATCGTCTTTCTGGTAACCGGCTCAATGGCGGCCACGGCCGCTGGTGGCACCATGGCCACGTTCATCAAATTAATCGCATCTATGGTGATGGGGGCCAGCGCCTTGTGGAATCCGCTTAATGCAGGTTCATTGATTATCGGTGTCATTACCCACCTCATCATCTCATTTTTAGCGGCCGGCTTAATCGCACTCATCATTCATCGTTGGGGCATTTTAGTCGGCATTTTCGGCGGGGGCTTATTAGGATTAGCATTCTACGCGATCAACTTTTACTTCTTTTCAGACCTCTTCTTCCCGTGGATGTCTGGCCTGCGGTCTACCAACATGGCGTGGGTCCACGTTCTATTTGGTGCATGTGTAGGCGGGCTCTACGAAATATTTGAAGATGAGATGTATGAAGGCGATGAGTGGATCGAGGATTAGAGCGGAGGAAATAACATCATGACATATCAAAGACAATCAACCCGACGCGCCCCCAATGGGCAAACGATTCGCAGGCGTGGAACCCCACGCAACGGGGCAGGCAGCGCCTTAAAAATGCGTCTCATCATCGGCCTCGTCGTGGCCGCATTCGCATTTTTTTCTTTTTTAAGCAAAAGAGAAGTCAACCCAACCACCGGCGAAGTTCAATATATTAGCCTGACCCGAGATCAAGAAATAACGATGGGGCTACAGGCTGTTCCCCAAATGGTGCAACAGCACGGTGGGCTAGATCCTGACCCCGAAGCGCAAGCATTGGTCGACATGGTGGGTGAAAACTTAGTACGCAACAGCTTTGCGGCCACTTCAGAATATCCGTTTGAATTTACGCTGTTGGCTGATGATCAGGTGATTAACGCCTTTGCATTGCCCGGTGGCCCCACATTTATTACGGCTGCTCTATTTAATCAACTAGAGACAGAAGCCCAGCTTGCCGGTGTTTTGGGGCATGAAATCGGCCACGTTATCGCCCGGCACGGTGCACAACGCATCGCCAAACAAGAGCTAACCGAGGGGTTAACCGGCGCAGTTGTGATGGCGGCATGTGACGGCGGTTCGTCATGCCAAGGCACCGCCCGCATGGCTCAAATGATCGGTGGCATGGTTAACATGAAATACGGCCGTGAAGATGAACTCGAGTCTGACCATCTTGGCTTAGAAATCATGATGTCAGCCGGTTACAATCCCGCCTCAATGACCCGCGTCATGGAGATCTTGGCCGCATCAGGAGGCGGTGCTCGGCAACCGGAATTTATGAGCACCCACCCCGATCCAGGCAATCGGATTCAAGGCATCGAAGATTTCGTCAACGAGAACTTTCCAAACGGTGTCCCGCCTGAATACATCGATTAACGAAACAAAAAACAGGCAACAAAAAAGGGCTGGTCGGAAATTCCGACCAGCCCTTTTTGCTTTTCCGTCAAAAATTTTATTTTTTCAACAGGTCGCGAATGTCTGCCAATAGCTCTTCGGCCGTTGGTCCAGCAGGTGCTGGCTCTTCAGGCGGATTAATCTTGTTGATTTGTTTAACCATCAAGAAAATCACAAAGCCGATGATCAAGAAGTTGATAATCGCATTGATAAACAGACCATAATTTAAGGTCGCTGCACCAGCTTCTTGAGCTGCCGCTAATGTCGCATATGCGCTGCCGTCTAGCGACACGAACATATTGTCGAAGCTGCGGCCGCCAAGCACCAAGCCAACCAGTGGCATAATGATGTCGTTGACCAATGACGTAACAATTGCACCAAACGCGCCACCGATGATGACCGCGACGGCAAGGTCCATGACGTTGCCTTTTGCTATGAAATCCCGAAATTCTTTTAACATTGAAATTCTCCTATAGTATTTTGGGTTAAATTTTCATTAACCTTTTCCTCATTTTCAGAGAAAATTTTACACAATATTTATGTTATGTAAAGTGGTTAACTCTTCCGCTGCTCAATACGCCGTTGGAAATAGATTAGTTGCAGATTAATTTTCAAGGGTTTCTAGAAACATTTCAAGGGTGATATTCCCGTAAAACAGCTGACTCAACTCAGCCGAAACTTCCTTCTCCCATTGAATCCAATCGGGGTGATGTGGAACCCGTTCTAGATGTTCCACCCCGTCTAGCCAAATGTGACTAGCAGCCGGCGGCTGTGTGCTGTCTAAAAACGGGGTTGAATGGGCGACCGATTGCAAAGAAGGAACCGTTCGGCCGGTTTCCGCCATGAGCCTTTGCCCCGTCTCAGATGTTGCAAAACGGATAAATTCTAGCGTTGCGGCCGAAGGGGATCGCCCCAAGCAGTACCCATCACTATGCAAAACGCTCGCCACCCGTTCACCCTGTGGCAAAGGGGCGACATCCCACCGAAAATCAGCCGCTTGGCGCAGCGTTGGCGTTAAGCGGCGGCTATCAAAAAGCATGCCGATGTGCCCAGCCAAAAAGCGCTCTTCAACCGATTGTGCAGCGGCCGCAGTCTGGTCTGGCACAACCTGATAAACCGTCTGTAGCGCCGTAAACCTCGACATTGCGCGGATATTGGGCTCGATCGGTGGCAATAGATCCAGATTCTCATCATAAACCGCACCGTTCGCCTGCCACACAAACGGGGCCAACCGATAGAGGTTCGGTTCGACCCCAGCCCCATATCTTTTCGGCTCATCAGTTAGGTCGATAGCCGCTTGTAAAAAGTCGTCCCAATCCCAACCCGCGGCCGGGTATGCCACCCCTGCCAGGTCGAATAAATCTTGATTAAAATACACCACCAAACTAGAGATATTTTGCGGCACACACCATAGTTCATCTTGATAGGTAAAGGCATCTAGGGCTATGGGGAAAAACGCCTCTCGCTCTATGTCTAATTCGGCCGCGTGCGACCCTACAGGATGTAGATCCCCATCTGCTACAAAACGGGCGATGCGCCGGTAGTTGAGCAACACCACATCGGGCGGTGAACCGGCGTCAAGCATCGTCACCAGTTTTTGCTGAAAGTCTTGCCGGGATGGGGCATGGCGCATCTGAATATCGATATTTGGGTGCTGATTTTCAAATGTAAGGATTAGTTTGGTATAGGCATCAAATTCGGCCGCATCCCCCGCAAATGCGAAAGAAACAGTCGTTTTTTCAGCTGCTTGATCTTGCTGGCAGCTCGTTAGAGTCAACACAATCAAGCCAAACAACAGCCAGAGAAGTGATCGACTAGCCTTCATCGATCACGCTTCCATGCAAAAACCATCTTTGTGCAACGGCAAATAGCGCAATTGGTGGGGCCATGGCGACAACGGCACCGGCCAACAGCAGCGGCCGATTGGTAGAGTCTAGCTGATTCAGCAGTTGCAGCCCGATCGGCAATGTGTATTTGTGCGGATCATAAATAAACAAAAGCGGTTCGATAAAGCTGCCCCAAAACAGCATAAACGCCAACAGCCCGACAGCAGCGGTTGCCGGGCGCACCAACGGCATCGCAACGCGTCGCCAGCGGGTTAAAAACCCCGCCCCATCGATCTTGGCCGCCTCAAATAATTCTGTCGGGATTTGTGACCAGGCCCAAAAATAGACCAGCACAAACAGAGAGTTCCCCCCTGCAAATGCAGGCGCAATCAGCGCAAAGAGCGTGTCAAGCAGTCCCAAGCGCTGGAACACCTGAAACCGCAGCAGCCACACGGCCGATGGTGGTATCAGCATCGTGACAATTGCAAACACCACCAACCACCTGCGCCACGGTTGAGGTTGATTCACGATAAAGAATCCGGCCAAGGATGATGTAATAATTGAAACCGGCACACCTACAATGACTACGAGAAGCGAATTCCCTAACTGTCGTCCACCATCAATCGTCTGAAAAAGCGTTCGATAATTGCTCCAATGAGGAGTAAACAGGTTTGTCGTCCAATCGGTAACGTCCCACAGGCCAATGGGGAACAATGAACCCAAAACGGCCAGTGCCGCCGGCAAGGTAAACAAAGCTGCAATCAAAATCGCCAGCGCAAAGCGGCCGGCCATCACCCTTTTACCCGTCACGAAAAGCCACCCCCCGCCACAGCCATAGACCAACCCCGGCCAAGGTCGAAAATACAACGAGCATCACCAAAGCAACAAGTGCAGGGTCCCGAAAGTCAAAAGCCAATTCATAAATTAATAGAGGTAAAAAGGTCGTCGAATAGTAGGGGCCACCGTAAGTGATCACAAACGACGGTGTAAATGTCCCTTGCAAGCTTACAAGCAGATCGCGGCCGGTTAAAAGTGCCAACCAAGGGACCATCAACGGCAGGGTAATGGTCCAAAATCGGCCAAACAGCCCCGCCCCATCGATGCGGGCCGCATCGTATAAATGATCAGGGATTAAAGCGCGGCCGATCAGAAGTACAACAAACCCTTCGCCTAACTGAAAGCCGGACAAAATCACAAACATGATTCGGGTCGCATTGGCGTTAACCAGCCAATTAACGGCCGAAAATCCCAATCCTTGTAAAACTAAATTGATGGGGCCGTTAAGGGGGTTAAACAGCCAGAGTCCGATTAGTGCCCAAGCTGGCGGAGGGATAACTGAGGGTAAAAACACAGCCGCTCGGGCAGGGCCAAGCCGGTTCGGCCGCAGCAAAAGGGCTAAAAAGAATGCCCCCAAAATGCGCACCGGTACTGCGATTGAAACGAAAAACAGGCTGTTAAAAAACGATAGGCGCACCAGATCAGATTCAATCAACCGGCCGATCGCCCCAGCAGAGAGAGCCTCATCTTCCCAAAAAGCTAGCCCAAAAAGCGACAGTGTAGGGACAACCACCAAAATCAGCGTCCCGATAAGCCACGGGGCCACATAGACTATATCGCGATTAAAAATGGAAGAAAATTGGTGGCGGAAAGAGCCCATATGCAATCTTCGCACGACCCCCTAAAAAATTCCACCCCCTATCATTCAATGACGGCTAAAGGGTGTAAACGTCACCCATCTTGGCCGCGATCAGCTTCCAATCATAGGTTTGTGCATATTCTAAGGCCTGTTTGCCTAATTTTTCGCGCAACTTGGGGTTAAACAACAGGTCGCACAACCGCAGCGCCAAGGCATCGGCCGACCGTGGTGGAATATGAAAACCTGTTTTCCCATCTTGAACCAAATGGGCTAGGCCCCCAACTTCTGAAGCGATGACCGGTGTCCCCATCGCCATCGCTTCTAGCGCGACCATTCCAAAACTTTCATAGTGAGACGGCATGACAACCACATCGGCCGCAGCGTAATAGGTTGGCAGTTCATTCTGATTCTTTGCACCGACAAAACCGACCAGCTGCTCTACATTGAGCTGATGACGCAGCGCTTGCAATCGAGCCATCTCAGTTTCCGGGTTTTCCGCCCATGGGTCTCCCCCAACAATCGTAAAGTGGGCCACCTGCATTTCGGCCGGATGATGCTCCCACAGTATCGAAGCAGCTTCGATGAACGCATCAATCCCTTTTAACGGTTCGATGCGGCCAACAAACATAATGTTAAACCCAGCAGGGTCTATGCCGAGCTTCTCTTTAGCCGCTGTCCGATTTTGGGGTGAAAATCGATTTAAATCGACCCCAGGAGGCAAAATTTGAATCTTAGATGGGTCTGCACCGTACAATATTTGCAATTGTTCCACTTCGGCCGGTGTTGCCGACACAATCACGTCGGCCACATTTTGAATGATGTGGGCCTCCGCATCGATCCGAGCCTGTGGCGCACGCTCTTCCGGTCGAGGATTAATCTTATTTTTCATATGCCCCAACGTATGGAACATCTGTACAATCGAAATTTTTCGCCCAAAGCGTTCGCACCAAACCTGTTTTAGCCGTTCTGCAACCAATCCAGACAAATAGTAATGCGAATGGATAACGTCATAAACCGCCCCTTCTTCCTCGGCAAAAGCGAGCAATCCATCTACAAATTCGTCGATATGGGCGATGATTTCAGGCGGCCGAACCGGAATCTCTGGCCCCGCTTTAATATGGATCACACGGCCGCCATACCCTAAATCATGTTTAACCTGTGGCTGGCATTCATCTTCAGATCGGGTGAATACGTCAACCATATATCCTTGGCGACCTAGTTCTCGAGCCAAGTCTCGGACATAGACATTCATACCACCCGTTTTTTTTCCACCCATCATCGCCAATGGACATGTATGCACCGATAGCATGGCGATACGTTTAATTTGTTCTGGTTGTGAATTCATGATCTTATCTTCGCTTCGGCCGTTCGTGAGTGCCGTTATTGCTCGTCTTTACGCAATGTTAAACGAAAAATCTCCGTATCTTGCCCGCCAAAACGGTACTTATAGGTCTCATCGCCACGCAAAAAGTCGAATGAATGGCAACCATGCTCAATACCGTGCATGATGGCATGTGCGGTCAACACCCATCCCAAGCTTAAATGACGATGTTGACTCGTGTCATTGCCAGAATTATAAACCCAAACCCGTCCATCATAGATAAAGTTGAATAATGCTGAAATGCGTTGGTCTTCTAAAGTTGTGAACATCAATAGCAAGCTGCCAGCGTCCAAGGCACCTTTGGCCACCGTGCGGAACACCTCACCGCGGCTGGGAAGTTCGTCAAACCATGCCTGTTTATCGGCCGTGGAACACTGCAACAGGTGTAGAAAATCATCTATCGCTTGGTCCAGATCGTCGTCAGCCCCAATGACTTCAATTGTCACTCCGGCCGCAGTCGCTTTCTTGACCTTGCGCCGAATCTCCCCACGCTGTTTTTTATTAATACCGGCCAAATAGTCGTCAAAACTACCGCTCAGCGGGATGACAGGGCAGACTTCAGCGATTTCTGTGTTTAAAGAAAAACCCCGATCTTGGGCAAGTCGGGGCAAAATAGATTTAGAAGGGGATTCGGCCGGAATGTTCCAACAGTCGAGCGTGTGCCATGCAGGGCAATCTGAATCGTTGGCCAAAGAATCAAAAACGGCCGCCCAAACCGCCTCGGCATGCTCAGCCTTGACGATGATGTCGAGATAGTCTGTCTCTTCTTTAGAGGCGTTAAATTGTAAAATCCCATCCTCTAGAAGGAAAACCGCCAGGCCCGCCAAATGGTTGCCGTCATCTTCAACAACAACTGAAACCAGTTCACCTCGGCCTAAATTTTCCCACCATGTTTTTTGGTACAGATGGGTTTGAAACGGGGTGTCGGTTATCCCACCACGTGCCAAATCATCCCAAGCATGTGGCGGTACGGCCGAAAATATTTGATTCCCCAATACAACTTTTGTTTTCAACGACATAGGTTAAATTTTACCCGACGGCTTCCCCACTGGCATTATCTTCTAACGGATTTACACATCTAAGCGATATAAAAAATCGTCGAGCATGCGCAATGTTAACCCCCACAATCGATACTCCCCATACCAATAACAAGGCAGATCAACTTCCATGTCTTGTCGCTTCCACACCATCGTCTCTCGGTTGTTACGATCAGCCAAAAACTGCAAAGGCAGCCAAACCAAATCAGCAACTTCGACCGGATCAGGCTTAAAATCAGGTATTTCTGTCTGCCAAAAAACAAATGTCGCCACAACGAACGGCCGTCTATTCCAGCGTGGCGGCCGAGCCATCGTATCTGGCAAACGGCCTAAGTAATCGGCACCGGTCGCCAGTTTAAAGCCGACCTCTTCTTCAAATTCCCGCAACACCGTTGTATAAATAATTTTATCTTCCGGGTCCATACGGCCGCCGGGGAAGCTCATATCACCGGCCCAAGGATCTCCGGGACGATCAGCTCGCTTCATCAACAGCACGTGGGTCCCCTCTCCTCCAGTGACCTCCGGTTTGTTCGAGAGCAATGCTCCGGTTGCCGCACGTTTGGCCCATCTGCGCCACCAAAACAGTTCCGGGGGACTCTGCTCTAATTTTTCTTTAATCGTCTTTTTTTCAAACATATTTTTGTTACCACAAAGACCTGACTAGTTTTACGTACCAAATTGCTTTAGAAAACATGTTCAAAACCGGTCAGGTCTAAAGCAAACAATTAAGACACTGGCGACCTTAGCACAAATGATCTAAGTTTTTTTATGGCATACGATGAAACATTAGCACAGAGAATTAGGAATTATCTTAACTCGCATCCGGCCTATTCTGAAAAGAAGATGTTTGGCGGCATCGGCTTCATGATTGCCGGAAATATGGCTTGTGGGGTTAAAGAGAATGGGGTGATGGCCCGCG
>JAHDEB010000023.1:0-6063 GCA_020629055.1 Chloroflexota bacterium | reverse complement strand
ATGATTGCCGGAAATATGGCTTGTGGGGTTAAAGAGAATGGGGTGATGGCCCGCGTCGGAAAAGAACGGGATGAGGAAGCGCTGCAAGAGCCGGGAATTGTCATATTTCCCGAAACCGGCCGCCCGATGCGTGGCTGGATCACTGTCACGCCACCAGCATGCGAGAGCGATCAAGAATTATACAAATGGGTAGATCGATGTGTTCAGCTAGCTGAGACGCTTCCACCAAAGTAAGCCGGGTCTTATTCTTTAATTTTCTCGGCCGCTCGTTCGGCTAACAGCACCGTCGTGGCCAAAGTTCCGGCCGCAATCGGCTGGGGAATTATCGACGCATCGACAACGCGGACACCGTCTACCCCTAAAACTCGACAATCGGGGTCAACCACAGTGTCTGTATTCAAGCCCCCATCGGCAGCTGGTATCGGGCCCATACGGCAACTGCCTTGCATCATCCACGAGCTTGTCATATTTTCAGTTACAAAATTAACCAATTCCGCCTGTTTAGGCCACTTCACCCCATCGATTTGTAATTCATCAAACAAAGTTTTGAGCTTGCCAACCCCGGCCGTCAACTTTTCAACATCCCCTTCCTCATCCAAATAATTCGGATTCACCCTGGGTGTATGCATCGCATCGGTCGAGCGTAATGTCACCCGCCCGCTGCTCTCTGGGCTTGAAAGTGAGACGCGTACCCGATAGCCGTGCCGATTTTCACCGGAATAATCTTCTGGCCAAAACTGCATCATCACCCCATCGGCCGACGAAGCGACCGCCTCTGGCAAATTTTTAATATCTGGCTGGCGGCTAAAGAAGCCCGATTCCAATACCCGTGCAGGTTGTGACAGACCAAGCACAATATCAACAGCTGGCGGGTCAACCAAGCCAGACCCGACCGCAGGCATATTATGACGCGGGAAAAGCCCCAAACGGTTTAAATCTGGCACAGCCCCAAGCCCTGATAGCAATAAGATTTGTGGGGTACGAGATGCACCAGCACATAAAATAACTTCTTTATTCGCAATCAGCTCCTGAATCTCATCCGCCTCGCTCCGATAGGTGCGGACCCCGGTTACTTTGCCCTCCCGAAACATCAGGTTGAGCACGTGCGAGTCATAACGCACGGTCAAGTTAGACCGATAACGGGTTGGTTCGAACCACGCTTCTGCAATGCCATGCCGCTTACGCCTTTTAACCATCAGCTGTGCAGCATTTACCAAATAACCATCTTGGATCAAGGCGCCAGCAAATTTACGGCCGACATCGCTTAATGGGGATGGGACCAATGACAACATCGATTCAGCCTTTTCACGGACCCCCTCCATGTCAGCACCCATCCAACCGGGAACACCCCAGCTATCAAACTGTTCGGCCGTAGGAGGCTGCCACAGGCTGTACCCAACTTGGTCAGCACCACCAACCCCGCTCACAGGCAACGTATTCAAGCGGCGGCCGTTCAATGCCATCTGGGGCAATGTCTCAAAGTCTTTGACAGCGTCACTCCGATCAATGGCACCTTCAGCTTGCTTGACTCGATCAAACCAAGTTGAAGCCGTATCGGTATTTCCCATCATCCATGGATCACCTGCATCTAACAAAAGAACGGACGTTTTCGAAGATTCTGACAAGCGACTGGCTAAAACGCTCCCTGCAGTGCCGGCCCCAACAATTATATAATCATACATATTTACGATGGTGGATTGACGATTTTCGATTGAAATCTCATTCCGCTATTTAAACTCAACAGTGTGATAATCGGTCAATATTGACGACTTTCATTCAAAATCTCATTCTGAAAATAGAATTCAATATTTGAAATGATAACCTATCATCAATCCAAAATCGTCAATCGTAAATAATTAGTCTCTTTGTTCATAAACAAACTGACGGACCCTAGAAGCCACAGCCACCGGATCGACCTCACAACGTGCCTCGCCCGTTTCTAGCGCATTACGCGCAACCGCTTCTGCCACGGCCGGTGCAACTGCAAAATCAGTTGATTTAGGAATAATAAAATTGTGATTCAGCTGATCATCGGTCACGAGATTCGCAATCGCATGGGCGGCCGCAATTTTCATATTGTCTGTGATGTTTTGAACTTGTGCATCTAACGCCCCACGGAAGATACCTGGGAAAACAAGCGAATTGTTGACCTGATTGGGCATATCACTACGGCCGGTTGCCACAATGGCGGCACCCGCTTTTTTAGCGATGTCTGGCATCACTTCTGGGGTCGGGTTAGCCAATCCGAAAATAATCGGATCTTTCGCCATGCTCTTGATCATATCTGGGGTCACAATGCCGGGTGCCGAAACACCGATAAAGACATCGCGCCCTTTAATAATTTGGCTCAGGTCCCCTTTTAGCCCATCGGGATTGGTTAAGCCAGCCATGCGGCGTTGCATCCAGTTTAAACTCGGGTCATCGATATGAAGCGCACCTTGGCGATCCACCATCACCATGTCTTCGATGCCAAGGGCCATCAGCAGTTTGGTTGTGGCGATACCGGCCGATCCTGCACCGGTTACCACAACGCTTAATTCGGCCGGGGTTTTCCCTGTTACTTTGCACGCGTTCATGATACCGGCCAAAACAACGACGGCCGTCCCATGCTGGTCATCATGAAAGACCGGGATATTCATCTCAGCCCGCAAACGCTCTTCAATTTCAAAACAGCGGGGGGCGCTAATATCTTCTAAATTAATGCCACCAAATGTCGGTTCTAGCCGTTTTACCGTCGTAATAAACTCTTCAACATCTTGCGTATTAATACAGATCGGGAACGCCTCAACACCGGCAAACGTATGGAATAGAATCGCTTTCCCTTCCATTACCGGCATCGCAGCCCGACTGCCGATATTGCCCAACCCCAAAACGGCGCTGCCATCGGTCACAACCCCGACCAGATTTCCTCGAGCTGTCACTCGAAATGCCTCTGATCGATCTTTGGCGATCAGTTCGGCCGGTTCCATCGCCCCAGGGGTGAGATAAAACTGCTTTAGAATAAATTCATCTTTTACAGGGATATTAGAGTTGATTTCAAGCAGTCCTCGGAACCGCTCATGCAGTTCCAAAGACTCTTCTGCGATGGTCATTTTCTTTTCACTTTTGGGCGGCACGGGCAATTGACCTTCGTAGACAAAACGGCGGGTTCGTTCTGAAATATCGGCCGGGGTAATTCCTTTTTTCTTGTTTAACCCTTCTTTTAAGATGACCTCGGCCACGGCCGCTGCCACGCGTGGGGCAACTCGGTAGTCGATCACCTTGGGATAGATATAGTGGGAATGGAGCTCTTCTCTTGGGATGCAATTTGCAATAGCTTCGGCCGCCGCCAACTGGGCTGAAACGGGGAATCGCCAAGCCTCTACGTCTAACAAACCACGGAAAACGCCCGGCAAAACCGACGTCACATCCATATGATTTGGATAGGTTGAATGGGCGGTCGCAATGACGGCCGCGCCCGCCTTTGCCGCCTCACGCGGTGACATCGCCATCGGCTCGCCAAACAAAAACATGATCGGTTTTTTCGCCATCCGCTTCACTGTTTTTGATGTGAATTCACCTCGGACAAAGCCCACATAAGCATCGGCCCCCTCCATCATTTTATCCAAAGGTCCACTAACCAACTCAGTGTTACTTACTTTGGCAATTTCCCATTTGGCCCAGTTCATGTTGTTCGGCCGATAGAGAAATATCGCCCCCAGCCGGTCACAAACAATGATATTTCTGGCCCCATACTGATGCAGCAATTGGGCGGTACCCAATCCGGCCGCGCCCGCCCCATTAATAACGATTTTCATCGTACGTAAATCTTTTTTCACAACGGCCGCACCGTTAATCAAACCAGCAAGCACCCCCATGGCGACCCCTTCCATATGGTTATTAATAATCGGGATCGTCAGTGCAAACTCTAATCGGCGCGACGCAGAAATACAGGTGGGTGTAGCCACATCTTCCATACTAATCGCCCCAAACGTCGGGCTCAATTGCAAGATCGTATCCACCAATTCGCCCGTTCGGGTTGCCTGGATCGCAATAGGCAGGGCATCTACCCCCGCAAAATTTTTCAAAATAACCGCTTTACTTTCTAAAACAGGCAAAATCGCTTCAGGCCCAATGTCCCCCAAACCATAGGCGGCCGATCCATTTGAAACAATCGCCACAAAGTTACCGCGACAGGTTAGGTCGAACGAGCGGCTAGGCTCCCGGGCAATTTCAAGACAAGGTTCGGCTACCCCAGGGGAATAAACCAAGCTTAAGGCGGTACTGTCTCGAACTTGAACTTTACTGCGCACGCTAACAAGGCCACGATACATGCGGCGGTACCGCATCGCCTCGCTTTCATTCGGGTCGATCCCAGCAAGTGAGTGGAGCATATCTTTTTTCCTAGTCCTTTTTTTTAGTCGTGTGAATCTTCCCACAGACCCGGTTCAACTAAAATTTTCTTTATAGTTTTTTTGTAACTCTATGGGGGTAGGAACCCTTTGTAGGCGAGTTGGTTACGAACGTTGATCGTCTAGCAATCCCAAATACTGGGTAAACAACCATTCCCCTTTCACCAGCCAAGCAAATCCAAAGGCGACAATGGCAATTGTCTCTAGGATTAAGACCGGCCGGTATTTGGTGACCCAGTGTTGCATCGGCAACGGCAGTAAAAATATGCTAATAATGAGCGCCAGCGACATAAAAACTGACCAGCCGCAAAGGGTGTAAACTCGATTGCGCCGTTTCTTTTCCGCACACACATCCCCTACCGACCGACGAAAATAAACGAGCACAAAAAGGCCCAGAATGGCTAAGAAAGAAAAAGCGAAAATAAAATGAATAATCCCGATAATTTCAGTTTGCAAGGATGGTTTGGCTTCTACCGTCGTAGGAAACAACGCCGTTCCAATGGCGCACAAACCGGCAATTGTAGACCAGCGGCCGTCATAATTTACATCTTGGTATCCACGATAAAAGATTAGAAAGGTCCCGATCAGAAACAAGATCCCCACATAAATGTCCCGCACACCGGTATGGTAATAGTGGCTCAACGAAATTTGAAGCTCGGTCCCAAAAATCAGCTTCCCCAAAATAATAATCGTAAAGGGGAAAATTATCCCCAATCCCCCGATCATTTGGCGCTGTTGGGTATGACTCAGAATAAAGTCGACACTACCAAGGGGGCTGCGGGCGGCCGGTTTCTCTGTTTCTGACGGTAGGTTCTGCTGGTTGTCCACTCTGATTCCTCAATATCGTCTGTCACATATTCAACCGGATGCCCGATCATAGCGATGCTACATCCTAATTGAAATCCTCTCGCTCTTTAAATGCCGCCCAGCTGTCAAGGACGACTTTTTCCAACGCATATGGATATTCAAACCCATATTTTTCTGCAAGTTCTCGGCCGTCAGCGGCGATTGCAGCATCTAGCTTTTCGATTGCAGCAACAGCGCTCGCTTGGGTCCATTCGGCCGGACTTAAACCGTCGACCACATCATGCCCATACGCTTCTTGCAAAACGGTTAAAACAGGGGTGATCGCATGAATGGTCATCGGCGGGAACGAGACGTTTCCACAATCTTTACCGGTTGCCAAAATAAATTTAAACCGTAGCAATATGGCGGAGAAGATATAAACCCCATCTCGCAACATGAGAACCAAATGACGATGAATGACCTTTTCATGCTTAACATGGTTCGACCAATACATATTGATCGCGCCCAATATTTTAGCCGGGACCACCTCTTCAAATTCAAGACGCGGTTCACTTGATGGTGATTCGAGCCGTTGTAAAAGCTCGCCGTCTTTACAGCCCAAAATTAATTTCGGTTCTTGATGCAGCTCTTTTTCAGGGATTTGAACCCACACATCGTACATTTCAGCGTTGTCGAGCAATATGTGATGCAATGATGCATCTTCTGCGATTGGGCGGCTCCAGTTGTGCACGTTCGCTCGGCCGAAAACCGCTTCCCAATCAGGCCTTTGCCATTTTTCAAGCGATTCAGGCTTAACGGCGATTCGAATATCGACATCGCTATACCGGTCCGCTTTGCCACTGCCAAAACTACCCCCTAACCAAAT
>JAHDEB010000229.1:4635-9466 GCA_020629055.1 Chloroflexota bacterium | reverse complement strand
ATCTCGTTCGTCGACTGTGTAGAAGGGTCAAAATGGTTGACCCAATACTTAAACAAAAAAGGAAACTAATCATGAAATATATTTGTCTAATCTATACGAGCGAAGCTGAAGACTTGAAAATGTCGCCGCAGGAACAGGAAGCAACCATTCAAGAATATTTTGCATATGATGGGATCATCGAAGCAGCAGGGGTTAAAACCGGTTTAGGCGATGCGCTGCACCCGACAAGCACGGCAACCACAGTCCGAGTTCGTGATGGCAAAATGATTACGTCGGATGGACCGTTTGCGGAAACAAAGGAGCAATTGGGCGGATTTTATATTCTCGATTGCAAAGATATTGACGAGGCATTGACATATGCGGCAAAGATTCCCGGTGCAAGACATGGATCAATCGAAGTCCGGCCGTTAATGACTTTTGATTAGCCAATACTAATCCTTTAAGCGTTAGGGGGCGGCTAGCCCTCTAACGCTTTGGACGAAACTAAATGTCAAACGCAGTTCAAGCCAAAATCGCACAAGTTTTTAAAGCTGAGTCAGGCCGTGTTTTGGCTACACTAATTGGTGGTTTACGCGATTTCAATTTAGCCGAAGATGTGCTGCAAGAAGCCTTTATCGTCGCATTGGAAAAATGGCCAGAAAATGGCATTCCCAACAAACCTGGGGCCTGGTTAACCACAACTGCCCGTCGCAAGGCGATAGATCGAATTCGACGAACAACAAAGTGGCAAGACAACGATCCCTATGCACTAGACCGACAGCAGATCATTCATGATTTGTCAAAAGAAATGTCTGAAGAAATTCCCGATGAGAGGCTTAAGCTCATATTTACCTGTTGCCATCCAGCGATCAATATCGATGCTCAGGTTGCTCTGACACTAAATACATTAGGGGGGCTGAGTACGGCCGAAATCGCCAAGGCTTTTTTGGTGCCTAAGGCGACGATGGCCCAGCGTTTGGTACGGGCTAAACGAAAAATAAAAGCGGCCGGCATCCCATATCAAGTCCCCCCCACCGATAAAATACCAGAACGGCTCGATGGGATTTTAAGCGTCATCTATTTAGTCTTCAATGAAGGGTATTCGGCCACCAGCGGCGACAGCCTGATACGTGAAGAGCTGTGTACCGAAGCGATACGCTTGGCGACCGTATTGTCCCATCTATTAAAAAACGATCCGACTTTAGAACCGGATGCGGAAACATTGGGGCTATTGGCCCTGATGCTGTTACATGATTCTCGACGAACGGCTCGGATCGCAGCGGATGGACAAATGATCTTGCTGACTGATCAGGATCGGTTGATATGGGATCAAGAAAAAATTTCGGCCGGAATTTCAATTTTGGATGAAGCGCTGACCTTAAACAACAGCGGACCGTATCAGATTCAGGCGGCCATTGGGGCACTACACGCCGAAGCCAAAACGGCTGAAGAGACAGATTGGCCGCAAATCGCCCTGCTGTACAGTGCCTTGGTCCAACATAACCCAGAAAACGCCATCGTGCGCCTTAACCATGCGGCGGCCGTTAGTATGGCCGATGGCCCCTTACCCGGGCTCGCATTACTCGATCCGCTCGAAAGCCAGCTGCAAGATTATTATCTGTTCCATGCGGCCAAAGCGGACATGTGTCGCCGGGCCGGTTGGGCGGATGACGCGGTTCAAAGCTATCAATCTGCTATAGAATTAACCGACAACCAGGTTGAGCGTGCATTTCTAGAAGGGAAAATTTTAGAAACTCGGCAGAGCGGCTAGCTACGAACGAAGGAGGTTCAAATGAGCGAAGATAAAAAGCCACGTGCAAGAGCGATCGGTGGGGTGTTTTTTCGGTCAGCCAATCCAGAAGAGACGCGCAATTGGTACGCGCGTCATTTGGGGCTGGCGATAGACGCATACGGCACAAATTTCGCATGGCGTCATAAAGATGAGCCGGATAAGGCGGGCTATTCCCAGTGGTCCCCTTTTGAAGCAGATACAGATTATTTTGGGGACCGTGAGCAACAGTTTATGATCAACTATCGGGTTGAAAACTTAGACCTGTTGCTAGAGCAGTTTCGCAAAGATGGGGTCGAGATCGTGGGGGATATGCAAGTAGAGGCTTTCGGCCGGTTTGTGCACATCATTGACAACGACGGCAGGCGAGTCGAGCTATGGGAACCGATCGATGCAGAATATGAAAAGATCTTGAATGGAGTCACAAAGTAGACTAACCAGCTTATTCAACATATCGGGTCTTTTTTCAGCATCCCCAACTTGTTTGATTTAGCCGTGCTGCGTGTAACGTAGGATTTAGCAATTGTTGGCCTTTAAATTTCATCTCCCCTGTCCGTTTGTCAGACTGGCTAGAAGACTTTAATGCTTAAAGAACAGCTCCAAGGTTCTCTCGTTAAGATCGTATCCTTCAAACTGACCCGACTTTAAGCCATCATTCCCTAAGCTTAGCTCGACAATCTTTTTGTTAAACACACTCACATCAGGATGATTCAAATACTCGTCGAGCGGCATCCACAAAGCCCTGTCGATTTCTGATGCTTGTGGGGTCAGTGCAGATGTGAGTGGGGTTAAACGACAAATAAAGTAAATGTCGCTCATGTTCGGCCGATAATTGACCCAATGTCGAAACATCGTCAGCTGTTCGAAGCGAGCCTTTACCCCCGTTTCCTCCCATACTTCCCGTTCAGCCGCCTCTTCCAAGCGCTCGCCAGGGTCAACAGCCCCACCCGGCAGCTTAAAGAAGTTTGGCATAGTTTTTGCATGGGCCCGTTCAACAATCACTAGTAATTCGTTTTTATCATTGATCACCACAGAGCCTGTGGCGATTTGATGCGTTGGCCCAGCGGGCAAATTGACATCTTCGGCAAGCTTTAGAGTGAGGGTTAAAGCATCAGGGTCGGTTGAATGAAACTCGAACCCATGGCTGGTGGCGGCCGAAATAAGATGTGCTTTTTGAATAGGTATTTCAAGCCAGACTGAGCGCAATCCGGCCGTGCGCCAATGGTCTAGCGCCAACGGCAAGTCAGATAAAAGAACGGCCGTATCATCGGGCAGAGAGTCTGATTCGATGAGGACGGCCGCATAATTGTTTGTTCTATATTTAAATGAAAGAAAAGAGTCCATAGACCCCAAATCTAACCGACGATCTGCGAAGGATCAAGCTCGGGGATCCGCTTTTCGACATATTCGCGCAACTCTTCAGCCATTCCGTTCCGCATTGGTGGGGCTTCATAACTGCCGATTAGCGATTTGACCTTACGTGCCGCCCTTGTGCGTGAATCCTCTGACCCAGCGATGGCCCAGTTTTCGGCCGCTTCATAGTCAAACAGCTCTGATCGGAAAAAGGCGCTCTTCATGTGACGCATGGTGTGGTCAGTGCCTAAATGATGACCGCCCGGCTCAACTTCATGGATGATCTCGTTCATCGCCCACTGATCTTCGTCCCAATCTACCCCTTTCAAAAATGTATGGGCCATCCCTAACATTTCAAGGTCGAGGACAAATTTTTCATATCCGGCCACCAAGCCAGATTCGAGCCAACCGGCCGCGTGCAAAATAAAGTTCGGGCCGCACTGTAGCGATGGGAACATCGACAACGCTGATTCGTAAGCACCCTGCGCATCGATAATTTTAGAACTCGCGTATGCCCCGGCCGCTCGGAACGGCAACCCATATTTACGCGCCAATTGAGCATTCATGTACAAGGCCAATTGGCTTTCAGGGGCCCCCATCACCGGTGCACCTGACTGTAGATCAACAACGGCTTGAAACGAACCATAAACACACGGATTGCCAGGATTAATCAGTTGGGCCAGCAAAATGCCTGACAATGCTTCTGCATTTAACTGAGCCACAGTACCTAGGATCGAAACCGGCCCCATCGCCCCAGACAAGATAAAGGGGGTCACATCGATAATCTGATTGTTTTGAGCATAAGCGATCAACATCGATAGCATCCGGTCGTCTAAACGGCGTGGGCTGCTGACATTGACAATACAGTGCAGATAATGCTTTTCGCGCATCGCCTGCTCGCCAAATGCGATTTTCGCCATATTGAGCGAGTCGGTACCGGTTAAACCTGTATGGTAAACGCCCATTGTCGGTTTATCCCCCATCGTCAGATGATCATAGAACAGTTCTAAATGTCTATGCGCAATTGGAATATCGGCCGGAACCACAATTTCTTGCGTCGTGCAGTGCAAAAATGGGGTCATCTGCGTCATCTTGATGAAGTTCTGTAGGTCTTGACGTGTGCCATCCCGCCGGCCGCCATCGAGATCACGCACAAACGGCGGCCCCACGACCGGCGCAAAACAGGCATAATTTTCCCCTATTTGCACACTTTTTTCTGGATCACGAGCGGTCCATTCAAAACGGCTGGGGGCCAAAGCCAATGTTTCCCTCACAAACTCACGGTCAAAATAAACAACATCGCCTTTAATTTTTAAACCCGCTTTGCGAAAATACTCTAGGGCCGGTTCGTAAATAAATGCGATTCCACCCTCTTCTAGAATCTGCATCGACTTGTCATGCACCAATTCAAGCTGCTCTTCATTTAACAACTCATAATAGGGCACGTTCATGGTCGGCTGCAGAATTTTTTGAACTTTATTAGCATTGGGGCCGCGTTCCGGCCGTTGTCGTCTTCTTCTTTTTGGGGATGGGGTAGTCATTAAAACACTCCAGAAAAAATTTTGAGCATTTTAGCAGTGTTATTCAAATTAACAAAGTTACAGACCGTTTGGACGGTAACGTAAATGGCTTATTACAAAATGCTGTCTGCAGGATTAGTGGATCAGTATTCAGTAAGTCAGTAGGTCAGTTAAAACCGACCCACCGACC
>JAHDEB010000229.1:0-4535 GCA_020629055.1 Chloroflexota bacterium | reverse complement strand
CCTACCGACCCACCGACCTACCGGTTACCGATTTCCCTCATAGCGTCCCATTGTGTCATGAACAACCATCCTATGAAAAATTCATCGGACGCAATGTTTTCTTGTAAAACTGGCTGTTATGATTGCGAATACGCAAAATTGAGTTAAAACTACAAAAAACACTGAGGTTAATATGGACGTTTTAGAACTCACAAAGAAGCTTATTTCAATGCCATCGGTTAGCAAAGACAGCAACGCAGACGTAAACAAAGTTTGCGAAGATATCTTAAGCGCGGCCGGATTCGAAATCGAACGCAAAGAATACAAAGATGAACATGGGGTTCTTAAAGCGAACTTCGTTGCCAAAATCGGCCCAGGCAGCGGCGGACTGGCGTTCTGCTCTCATTCAGATACTGTGCCGGGGCAAGAAGAACAGTGGCCGGCTTTTGACCCAGAAGAAAAAGGGGATCTGCTGTACGGCCGGGGAAGCTGTGACATGAAAGGGCCTTTGGCTGCAACGATTATTGCCGCCACCCAAATCGATTCATCTAAACTAAAAAAACCGGTTTACATCGTGGTTACCAGCGATGAAGAAGTGGGGCTAACCGGTGCGAAATTCTTAAGTGAAGAGTCTGAAATGCTAAGGCAAAACCGGCCGGAGCAGGGGATTATCGCAGAGCCAACCAGCATGATTCCTGTTTATTCCCACAAAGGGTTTGCCACAGTTACAGTCACCGCCCACGGCCGAGCGGCCCATACCAGCACCGGATTGGGTGAAAGTGCGACCCTTAAAATCGCCCCATTTATGGCGGACATGGCAAAATTTAATGAAAAAATGATGTCAGACGAACAGTTCATGAATGATGCCTTTATCCCCCCCACCAACGGCTTCAACATGATCATTACCGATTATGAAACCCCGTTCAATGTTTCAGCCTCTAAAACAACGGTTGGCCTTTGTTTCCGGGCGATGCCAGATGCCGGAACCGAAGAGATTTTGGCCCACATTCAAGAACGAGCCGATGCCTATGGGCTAGACGTCGACGTCGATTTAGTTGACTCGCTCTATTGCCCACCGACGGCCGACATTGTAACGGCCGCCCTTGAACTGACCAATCTGCCCGAAGCGGAAACGGTTCCGTATGGCACAGACGGCGTCTTCTTAAAAAATGTGATTAAAGAGTTGGTGATTTTAGGCCCTGGGGACATTAAAGTGGCTCACACCATCGAAGAGCATGTACCACTGGCCGAACTGCATCAGGCGGTTGATGTTTATACCGGCCTGATCGAAAAATTGTGCATGTAAATACCGTATTTCGTGGTGCGTGTAGTAGCCTACGCACCACGAAACACGTTCCCCTAAATCAAGCCGGGGTACGCCCCACCGTCTAACTGTAAATTTTGCCCACAAATATAGCTCGCCTGCACACTGCATAAATACGCACACGCTGCCCCTAATTCTGACGGTTGCCCCATCCGGCCGGCCGGAATTGTCGCCACAATTTGAGCCATCGCTTCATCGAACGTAATCCCCTGTTCATCCATTTTCATTTCTGCTAAAAACTTAGTTCGCGGGGATGCGATCCGTTCAGGCAAAATATTATTGATCGTCACATTGTCTGCAACCGTTTCTTTAGAAATCGCCTTGCTAAGCGCGGTTAACCCAGACCGAGCGGCCGTCGATAGGCCCTGATGCGGCCGGGGGGCCTTTACCATCGCCGAAGTAATGTTGACGATGCGGCCGAATTTGCGCTCGCGCATACCGGGGAGCAACGCATGAATCATAAAAATAGGGGCCAACATATTGCCATCAATCGCCTGCATCCAGCGATCACGGTCCCAATCTTGAAAAGTACCAGGTTTTGGACCCGCATTGTTGTTGATGAGGATGTCCGCATCGGGGCAAGCTGCCACAAGGGCGGCACGTCCTTCATCTGTAAACAGATCACCGACCTGATGCTTTACTTCGATACCGACCTCTGCCTGCAATGCAGCGGCGGCCGCCGCTAATTTTTCTTCAGTCCGGCCGTTTAGGGTGACGATGACCCCTTCCTGCGCCAGCGCTTTGGCACACGCATACCCCAATCCTTGTGACGACGCGCATACGATGGCTCGTTTACCTGCTATTCCTAAGTCCATGAGACTACTCCTAATTTTGAAATTTGAATTGCGCAATGATAGCTGAAAACAGGATTTTCAGCTTGAGCAGATTTATTATTTTGGACATTCGCAACCGTAGGGTATGATCCCCACACCCAAAACTATTCCTCTTTTAAGACCAAATAGCTGGAGAAAATCAATGAGTAGACCTGTCACACTATTTACCGGCCAGTGGGCCGACTTACCGCTAGAAACCCTCGCCAAAAAAGTCAGCGAGTGGGGCTTCGACGGCCTCGAATTGGCTTGCTGGGGGGACCACTTTGAAATCGACCGGGCGATGTCTGAAGATGGCTATATTCAAAGCCGCCATGATCTTTTAGACAAATACGGGCTAAAATGCTACGCCATCAGCAATCATCTGGTGGGTCAATGTGTTTGTGACCCGATCGATGCACGCCACAAGTCGATTGCGCCTGACTATATTTGGCAAGATGGGGATCCTGAAGGGGTAAGACAACGTGCGGCCGAAGATATGAAAAACGCAGCCCGTGCTGCCAAGATGATGGGTGTAGACGTTGTCAACGGGTTCACCGGCAGCGCCGTTTGGCACATGCTCTACTTCTTCCCCCCCACCAGCCAAGCGGACATCGACGCAGGCTATGTCGACTTTGGCAACCGCTGGAAGCCGATTTTTGATGTATTTTCTGAAAACGGGGTTAAGTTCGGGCTAGAGGTACACCCGACTGAAATCGCCTATGACATTATCACCATGCAACGGGCCTTAGAGGCGGTTGATCATCATCCTGCCTTTGGCATTAACTTTGATCCCAGCCACCTCATCCACCAATTTATAGACCCGGTTGAGCTGATCAATGCGTTCCCAGATCGTATTTACCACGTGCATGTCAAAGATTCGAAAGTGAACCTGACCGGCCGGAATTCGATCTTGTCGTCCCATTTAGACTTTGGTGACCATCGGCGTGGGTGGGATTTTGTGTCACCCGGCCACGGTGATTTAAAAATGGACCCGATCATTCGCGCCCTTAATCGAATCGGCTACAACGGCCCACTTTCGATTGAATGGGAAGATAGCGGCATGGACCGAGATTGGGGTGCACCGGAATCATTGGCCTATGTACGAAATAGTGATTATGCCCCGTCGAACGTAGCATTTGATGCAGCGTTTAGTAGTGATTAGTGATAGGTGGTTAGTGGTTAGAAAGCTGAACTAATATCTAACCACTAACATCTAACCACTTCTCCGCAGGAGAACCATGAAATTAAAATACGGACAAATCGGCGGTGGCCGAGGATCATTTATCGGGGCGGTTCATCGGCGAGCAGCGGCGATGGATGGCAAAACTGAACTGATAGCTGGGGCGTTTTCAAGCACCCCTGAAAAAGCGAAAGCGAGCGGGCAGGATTTAATGATCGCTGACGATCGCAATTATGGCAGTTGGGAAGAAATGTTAGATGTAGAACGCAATCGGCCGGAAAGTGAACGGATCGACTTTGTGAACATCGTGACCCCCAACCACATGCACTTTCATCCGGCGCGTGAGTTCATCGAAGCCGGTTTTAATGTGATCATGGACAAGCCGATGGTACACAGCAGCAGACAGGCCAAAGAGCTGATTGAAGCGACTGAAGAAACCGGCGTAGTCTTTGCACTAACCCATAACTACACCGGCTACCCGATGGTGAAAGAAGCCCGTCACTGGGTCGAAAGCGGCAAACTGGGGACGATCAACAAAGTGGTGGTCGAATACCCCCAAGGTTGGTTGCTGACCCGCATGGAAGATGAGAACAAACAGGCGGCTTGGCGCACTGATCCTGCCCGGGCCGGAATCGCTGGGGCGATGGGGGATATCGGGTCCCACTGTGAGAACCTGCTCAGCTACGTGACCGGCCTAGAAATCGACGCGCTGTGTGCAGAACTGACCACATTCGCCCCCGGCCGACAGCTAGACGACGACGCCACAGTCATGTTGCGCTTTACCAACGGGGCGCGGGGCTTGCTGTGGTGTTCTCAAATTGCAGCGGCCGAAGAAAACGATGTCAACATTCGGGTTTATGGCTCGAAAGGGAGCTTAGAATGGCATCAAGAAACCCCCAACACGGTCCTGTTTAAAGATCCGGCCGGACCGGTACAGGTTCACAAACGGGGGAACGGCTATCTGTGCGAAGCGGCACAGCGGGCTGCCCAGCTTCCTCCCGGTCATCCAGAGGCATTCTACGAAGCATTTGCCAACATCTTTATGAACTTTACAGACACGGTACGAGCCAAGAAAGACGGCCGAGAACCCACCGCACTCGAGCTTGACTTCCCATCCGTCTATGATGGAGCGCGCGGCGTGAAGTTTATAGAAAAGGTGGTTGAAAACAGTCAAAGCGACCTGAAGTGGACACCGTTTAATTAAAATCAGCATTTAAAGCGCCTTTAAAGCCCGATTCAT
>JAHDEB010000228.1 GCA_020629055.1 Chloroflexota bacterium | reverse complement strand
GGCACTTGCTTTAGCGGTTGTCGAGCGTCGTTTTGCTGTCGGTTTTTTGGTAGTCGTTGGCTTCGCTGCCGCTTTTGGCTTGCGTCCAGCCGGTTTTGGGGCAGTTGCTTTTTTCGCACTACTCGCTGCGGGTTTTGCCGCACTTGGCTTGGTTGCTGTACCCTTTTTGGATCTTGCAGGCGCTTTTGTGGCCGCTGTGCTTTTGGCCGTTGTTGCCGTTGTCTTTTTGCTAGTTGATCTAGCTGGGGTCGACTTTGGCTTGGTGGCTGTCGCCTTCTTTGCAGCGGTTTTTTTAACTGCTGGCTTTGACTTAGATACCGTTTTACTTCCACCCGTGCTGCTGGCTTTACGCGAAGGGGATCTTCTTGTTGGCTTGTCTTGAGCCGATTTCGCTTTCGTTTTCGGATTGTCTTTTGTTGCGGTTATAAAATCGGTAACCTCTTCGGTTACGCGAACGCTTTTCTTCTTAGTCATTCGTCTTAGTTCCCTTCTGCAGCTTCAGGCAAGCTGGTCAATAAAATATCGTCAAAGGTGACTTCTCGCAGTGTTGAAGTAAAACCTACGCGACCTTGGGTGGTGTAAAGTGGTAGAGATTCGCTGAGCAGCTGCCCGTTTAACCGAACTGAATAGTTGGTTCCATCTGCGCGAACTTCAAACTGTTGTACACTGTCTGCTGCACTTGAAACATTGATGGTACCTTGTTCGACATAAACCCCCTCGTTGTCAAAATACCCCCAGGTTAACACTTCATTTCCTAGGTATCGGACGATGTGAGAACCGTTAATCGAGTCTGTTGATGGGATATTAAAGGCGACACCGGCACCACCTTCACCCTCTCCCATTTGCATGTTTGTGGTGAAGCTGTAGCTTTCAAATTCGTTGGCGTGCATGATCAGGTTGTCAAACCACTCTGCATTGGGGTGCATAATGCCATCCGCAGCAAATTCCCAATCACCATTCACGATGGCCCAATTACTTGGATCGGTCTCGCCGTTTAGGTCCGCTTCAAAATAGGTGTTAAGCGGCCTGGGGTCAGCAAATGGGTCGATTTCGGCCGCTGCGCTGCTATCTTCTGCAAACGGGCTAACGACAGAAATGTCATCAAATCCAACGCTTGTGTTCCAAGTGGTCAGGCCAACCCGGCCGCCCAAATAGGCGAGCGGGATGTCTCGTGCGACGATCTCTTCGTTGACTAATATGTCATAGGTCGAGCCGCTAACAGAAACCCCCAGATTAACTTCATCGCTAAAGGCGGGTGGTTGAGCTGAACCTTGGGCATTGAAACTGCGATTTTCGTCAAAATAGCCGTAAATCATGTAATCATTGCCGTCGTTGCTGCCAAACCGAACAATGTGGCTTTCACGGACAGAATCAGCGTTTTGGGTGTTGAAAACCAATCCACCACCCTTGGGCCCTTCTAGAATCTGCATATCGGCCGAGAAAACATACTGCTCTGAATTGTCCAAAACAAAGTCAGGGACCAAAGCCATAATGTCTGCAACTTCAGTGTTTAGCTGCAATAATGTTTCTTCTTGCAGCTGCCAGTTGCCACCAACTTCAATGAAAGAATGGTCGGTGTCGCCGGTAAAATCTTCAATCATAGGCAGCGAGCCGGTTGCGACTGATTCTGTTGTGACTTCGATCTCGCCAAGTTCACCATCTGGGCCGGTTACGGTTACATTGTCAAACTGAACAGCAGAGTTCCATGTCACCAATCCTGGTCTTCCCCCTTTATAAATTAAAGGGATGTCGCGAATAATCGTTTGATCATTCATTAAAATATTGTAGGTTTGATCATTAACCGAAATACCTAAATTGGTTTGTGTGTCGTACTCTATCGGCTGCGTCGTTCCTTGGGTGACAAAGGCACGATTTTCATCGAAGTAACCATAGATTAGATATTCATTCCCATCTGCTCGTTGACCTAGGCGAAGCATGTGGCTTCCCCTTACCGAATCAACTCGCTGCATGTTAAACATCAGCCCGCCCCCTTTCGCCCCTTCGATCATCGTCATGTCCGCACTAAAATCATAGATTGCGCTGTCTGATAACGAAAGGTTTGGAATGGCGGCTACAACATCAACAAAATCAGGGTTGATCTGGGCGATCGACTCGTCTTGCAGAGCCCAATCCCCATTGATGATGTTGTATTCAAGCTCGGTATCATCTGTAAAATTTTCAAAATAGGGCAGTTCGCCAATTGCCGGGATGACAGCGACACCTGCATTTTGTTGAGGCTGAGCCGCCACCACTTGGGCCGGCTGTGCGGCCGCAGGTTGCTGTTGAACAACGACGGTTTGCGTTTCCACAACCGGTTCGGCCGGAGCCGCTTGCTGCACTACAATCGTTTCAGTTTGTTTGGTCTCGACCACTTCAGCTGCTGGCTCGGCTGATTCAACCACGGGAATCGGTTGGTCTGGCCCAACAACAGCAACATTGTCGAAAGCGACTTTAGACTTCCATGTGGTTAAGGCTAAATTGCCTCCAGGGTGTTTAACCTCGATGTCTGTCGCGATAACCTGATCATTTAGTAAAACACTATAGGTTTCCCCTGTTACGTTGACACCCAGCTTAAATTCATTGGGCAACCCTTGTGGGTTAACAGAACCTTGAACATTGAAATTTCGGTCATCGCCAAAATAGCCATAGATTAGATAGTCGCCACCTTCGTTGCTGCCCAAGCGAACCAAGTGGCTGCTGACGATCGTCCCGCGATCTTGCATGTTAAATACGATACCGCCACCTTTTGGCCCCTCAAGGACCGAGATATTGGTGCTAAATTCATACGGCTGCTCGGGATCTAGCTCAAGGGCCGGAATGACCGCTAAAATATCAACAAGGTTCGCATCGTGCTGAATTAAGCGTTCATTTTCTAGCTTCCAATTGCCGCCAACTTGGCGGAGCTCTAATCTTTCATCGGCCGTAAAATCTTCATAATAAGGAAGGGTTCGGGGCCAGAAGACGTCAGAATAGTAGTAGTAATACATCGCCGTGTGCCCAAGCAGGATAAGCAGGGCGGTACCGATTAAAGGTGGCAGATAGGAGCGATAGACAGAATCTTGATTTAGCTGAGGATTTAGCATAGGGCAAAGTTTTACTTGACGATGGCAAGTAAAAACTGATTAAGTTGGCCAACCGCTTCGCCACAAGGCGACTAGATCGACGAAATTTAAGGATGTGTATCTATTCAACAACGGTGAAAAATCACCCCTGCGGGTTAGTTACAATAGTGAGATCGGTTTGGACAATTCATCTTTTTGAACCTTCTAAAGAGGAAAAGACGAATCAAAACCGATCAACCTTTAGTAAACGTCTATTATTTTAAGGTTGCACCGGTTGAAGTAGATGAGAAATAGATACCAGATTCAAGATTTTCAGAGGCAAATTAGAAGACCTAAGTCCTGATTGATCGGCAGAATTCGGGCCAATTAGCCCTTAACTCTTACCTGTTTCCGATTAATTTATTTTCAAATTTCCCAGACAACCTGAAACGTTTGCAAGTTGTCTGTTTATTGGTCAACAAGGCCAAAGTAGAGAAAATTCACATATGGAATTTAAAGAGACAGTAGCGGAAATAAAGTTTGACAATCGATTCGCGGATCAGCTCCCGGCCGATTCAAATCCTTCAAAGCAGCCACGCCAAGTGTACAAGGCCGCTTACTCGCGCGTAGAACCAACCCGTGTGAAGGCACCAGAATTGGTCGCTTATTCAAAAGAGGTTGCAGAAAAGTTAGGGTTACCGGCCGACTTTTTAGAATCACCACAGTTTGTTGAAACCTTCACCGGAAACCAGCTGCTAGACGGCATGGACCCCTATGCTATGTGCTATGGCGGACACCAGTTTGGGAACTGGGCCGGTCAGCTGGGCGACGGCCGGGCGATAAACTTGGGCGAGCTGGTAAACCCAGCTGGCGAGCATTGGACCTTGCAGCTTAAAGGGGCTGGATTGACCCCATACTCACGAACCGCTGATGGCTTGGCCGTATTACGCTCTTCTATCCGAGAATTTCTGTGTAGTGAAGCGATGTTCCACTTGGGTGTGGCCACAACGCGCGCATTAAGCTTGTCTCTAACCGGGGAACAGGTCGTCCGTGACATGTTTTATAGCGGCAACCCCGCGCCAGAGAAAGGGGCGATTGTATGTCGCGTGGCTCCTTCTTTTATTCGATTTGGTAATTTCCAGATCTTTGCGGCCCGCCAAGACGATGACACACTTAAGCAGTTGATTGATCATACGATTACGGCAAACTTTTCACATTTAGGCGAACCTTCCGCTGAGGTTTACGTGCAGTGGTTCCATGAAGTGGCACAGCGCACGGCCGAAATGATCGTCGATTGGATGCGCGTTGGCTTTGTCCACGGGGTGATGAATACTGACAATATGTCGATTTTAGGGCAGACAATCGATTATGGGCCATACGGTTGGCTTGATAATTATGATCCGGATTGGACCCCAAACACCACCGATGCTCAATTTAAGCGATATCGTTTTGGGAACCAGCCCCAAATCGGCATGTGGAACCTGGTTCAACTCGCCAATGCTTTAGTGCCGGTCATTGAAGATGTCGAGGCGTTGCAAGCGGGTATTAATTTATACGGCGAAACATTTGGCAACGGCTATTCTGCGATGATGGTCAGTAAGCTCGGTTTGAACGCTTTTGTGGCGGAAACTGATGATGCGCTTTTAGAGAATCTGCAAAAGGTGTTGACTTTTGTTGAGACCGATATGACGATCTTTTATCGACGTTTGGCGGAACTGCCCCTATCTGAAGGTGACTCAGAACGTTCTGATGATGAGTGGCTGGCCCCCTTGTTAGACGCTTATTACCTGCCAGAGCAGCTTTCAGCCGATGCGAAATCGCAGATCGCAGATTGGTTGCGCAGCTATGCTCAGCGTGTTCAAGCAGATGGAACGGCCGATGAGGATCGTAAATCCGCAATGAATGCGGTCAACCCGAAGTATGTGTTGCGCAATTACATGGCCCAAGTGGCGATTGATGCGGCTGATGAAGGTGACTATTCCGTTGTTACCGAGCTGCTAGAGCTGTTGCGCAATCCGTTTGATGAGCAGCCTGAGATGGAAAAATGGGCGGTTAAACGGCCTGATTGGGCCCGTAGCCGGCCGGGTTGCTCCATGCTCTCTTGTAGTTCGTAACCGATGATCTAAGTTTTAGACCTTCGTCTTTCGGCTTGAATTGATTACCTCATGGTGCTTGATTCAAGCCGTTCGGCATGGTTTAAATCATCACTTGGACAATTCCAAATAGCGCGATCACTAAAATCAGTCCCAAAGCGATCGTTTTATAGTTGTCGGCCCCCCATTTGCGAAACCCCCAACCCCCAATTGAAACGCCTATAAACAGCGGAATTAAAAATGCGCCAAGCAGCAAAAATTGATCTTGTTGAATCAGCCCAAAGCTGCTGCCGACCAGCAAGGCATAAAGGTCTGCAAAAAAGAATAGCACCACCATGGAAGCCCGTACTCTTGCTCCTTCCATATCGGCCGAAATCATAAAAATCGCCGCGATTAACCCAGCGATTCCAGCCAGGCCGTTGCCAATGCCAAATAAGATTCCTACCACAAAAACAGGGGCCGCAAACTTTGGAATGATCTCTCGTTCTTGCCCATAACCGGCCAAAGCCAGCACCAGCAACAACGCATAAAGAACTAGTTTAGTGGTTTCAGCTGGCAAAAATGAAAGCATCCAGACCCCAATTGGGGTGCCGATCAAAAGCCCTGCCATCATCCATAACAGCCATTTAAAATCAGCATCACGCCAAACGGATGGCATCATCCAAACGCTGGCTGCAACTTCCATCATTAAAATGACAGGCACGATTAAGGCGGGATCGACAAAGAATGAGAGGAGGGCGACGCAAATGGCTGAAAAGCCGAAGCCGGTAAAGCCACGCACAAGCCCTGCGAGTAGCACGACTCCCATCCCGATAAAAACGACGGAATTGTCAAAGGCTTCAATCACTTTGTTTTTTGATCTCCATGTAGCTTCTGCGCCAAGAAACGTCATCGGCCGTTTCCCAAACAAATGGGGTTTGGACCGTGGTGCGCGGATACCGTGCGTTTTCAAGCAGGTCAAAGCCGATCTCTAAGATTGTTTTTTGCATCTCGGTGTCCCATGGTTTGCCGGTAGGGTTGCCCAGCGGAAAATCGGAGAAGACAAACCGGGCGACGCCACATTGCTCGACAATGTCACGGGCGGAGCCAAATACGACTGTGGGGATACCGTTGCTTTCTAAGTGGCGGCTAACCAGACTCACGGTCTGGTGGCAAACGGGTCATAACGGGATGAGTATGGCCACGTCGACCTGATCGCGATGAACTTGGTCAAGCACGGCCGGTGCATCTTTTGTTTTTGTTTGACGTTGACTAAACGTAGTGGGAATCCCATAAAAGTTTCGGCCGACCGCACCGATCCGGCCATTTTCGGCCGCGCTTTGCAAATGGGCCAATGGTAGAAAGCTGCCTAAATCATCAGTGTGGGTGGCGGTTTTATGCCATGAAAGATGATGGGTGAACAGCTCTTCTGGGATCGCATCGCTCGGGGCGGACCATATTTTTCGATTAGAGCCTCCCTCTTCATTGGGGGCGCTCGTGGTCACAATGGTGACTGTGCAATCTGCCAAAGGTTTTTTCAAGTGGGTAATCGGGGCTTCGGTATGGGTTGCCCAGCGATACGGGTTACCAAATCCTTTGTTCAGATAGAATTCGCGTGACTTATCGATATAGCTAACTGCGTTGCGATGCGTGGGAGAAAATTGGGTCATAAGAGTTTAACCTTGATCGAGATTCACTTGGTCTTCTACATCCATCATTTTTCCGCACCTTCGGCCGCAGCTGAAACACCTTGCTCCGCCTGCTCAATCGCCTGCGCGGTTTTTTCTTTTATTTTCGCCTCTGCTGTTGGACTGTAGTGCACCCGGTAAATTTCTAACGTGGTTAAGAAGATGATGACCAAGACGGGACCATAGACCACACCCAAAAGGCCAAACAGAGCCAAGCCGCCTAATGCACCGATCAACACCAAAGTCGAGTCGATTGTATTTTCTTCAGATACCAGACGGGAGCGCATAACCGTGTCTAAGTTCCCTATCACCAACATGCCGATAATTAAGACCACGGCCGCTTCAAAGAAGAAGCCCAAGAGCAAGAAGATGATTGTTGCTGGCACAAAAACAAAAGCAGTACCAATTGGGATGAGGGATAAGAAGGTGGCCACAATGGTCCATAAAATCACATAAGGGACGCCCAAAAGGAAGAATAAAATCCCTGTGGCGACCCCTTGGACAACCGCGATGACGACGATCCCTCTGAACATATCTCGACTCATCCCGATCATGCGATCGATGTAGATTTGATCGAGATTGTCATCAAGCGGGCTTAACTCTTTTAAATAGTCCAGCATCTTATCCATATTGGGGAAGAGAACGGCCAGAAGCGAAAAGAAGACAATCGCTTTTGTGATAAAAGCGGTCGCGTTACCACCGATGGTTGAGAGGTAAGTTTGGGCCGAACTAGCGAAAGAGCTCGTACGCGTTTGAATAAAGGTGATAATTTGATCGTAGGAGAGCAGGTAGGTTTTAGGCACACCATAGCTTGCAAGCGCCATATTTAGCTTGTCGAGTAGCTGGTTGAAGTCAAAAGTGAGGGTGGTGTCGTCTGTAATTTCATCAACATTTGTCCCACTGGCCCAAATCAAGAGGTCTTCAATCATCCACGCCAACTCGTTAAGTGTGAGCAGCAGCAGGATGGTTAGCGGGACCAACAGGGTGAGTAAAACGACCAAAATGGTGACCGGGGAGGCCCAAGCTCGAAATCGGCCGAGCCGCTCTTCGATTCGATGATAAACCGAGCCAAATGTGATCACAATGACGATGGCAAAAAAGATGACACCCAGATAAGGTCGGAAAACTCTGAAGACGGCAAAAAAAGTAATTGCCATCAGCAGATAAAAGAATGATTTCGCCTGTTTATTTTGTAGAAATTCCATGCTGCGTTATTTTCCCCATTGCATAAGCTATGATAAATATTCTAAAAGCTTTTCATTGACCGGATGCTCGCAAAACTCATCCCACTCCAATGTATAGCCGCCTAAATCATACCCCACAAAGGTCCGTACCACATCATTTTCAAGGTCAATCTCTTGCGATAATCGCTCAAATTTGCCTGTCTTTTTCGCCCGCTTATACCATTTTTCGATGGCATCTGTCATAAACGAAACATTGACCCGCTGCGTGTCCGAGACGCCGTGCAACCCTTTGGCCCCATCGACTAGCCCAATTAGGGCGGTTTCACTGGTCTGATAAAGTTTGGCCCATCCTTGGTCGCAGATCATTTCTTGGCGTAAAAGCGCTTCGTAAAATGTTTGGATCGCGGGTAAATTTGTGTAGTACATCCATTGAACCGTTGCTCTAACCCCCAGATGATCAGGGCGGTTGTGATTTGGGTCAAACGTTTCTGGCATTTTATTCACAACGGGCAGCAGGTGCTCGTTTTCAGGGTGGGGATTAAAGACTTCAAATTCAAGAAAGTAGCCTTCAGGGTCTAATGCCACAAATCCGTCGTGCCCACTCCCTTCTTTAACCGTAAACGGCCGTTCAATGACCACGTCTTTTTCTTGCAGATAGCTGTACCATTCAGCCACTTGGTCAGTTACCATCGCAATTGTCGTGGTTTGGGGGTCGTCTAAACTGTGCATGCCAGACTCGACATCGACCAGGGTGATGTATGAGGACTCGGCGATACGCAGCATTTTTGCGAAACCGTAATCCGCGACCATTTCGAAGCCTAGGATTTTTTCGTAAAAGCGGTGAGCACGGGCTAAGTCTGCGTAATAATAGAAAACGTTGTTTGCCAAGATATTGGGTTTAATCATGAACTTCTCCCCTTATTGAGACATATCAGTTAATTTGATGAGGGTTTTCCAGTTGCGTGCGGTGGCATTTACCCCCAGCTTTTTCTCAAAGAAATTGGTGGTTAATTTGGTCCGGCCGGATCCGTTGGGATAGAAAGTGTAGATTTCCCGGCCGATAATTTTTGTTTGCTCGCCTGCTGGCCCGTCGGCCGGAATTTCAGCTTTTGCTTCGGTCGTCGGCTCCGCATCTAACAACGTGACGATATAGATGTTGTATTTTTCGGCCGGCACATCCGGCATCGGGTTATTCTCGACAATGTGTGCGATGTCGGCCGCGGTCCGCATCATGACCGGCACGTCGAAGCCATATTCCGCTTGGATTTTATCTTTGATCAGCTTGGCACACTCGTCTAAAGTTTTGCCCGGGCTGTCGAACAGAATGTTCCCGCTCTGGATGTAGGTTTGAACCTGCTCTAGCCCAACATCTGTTAAATGTTGCCTTAGGTCAGCCATCTTTATCTTCTTTTGGCCACTTACATTGATTCCCCGTAACAGTGCAATAAATTTTTCCATCAATGTTTGTCCTTGTTATTTACCTGCTAAGCCAGGCAGTGTGCGAAGCTAAGCCGCGTGCAGAGCTAAGCCGCGTGCAGAGCTAAGCCAATTATATCCCT
>JAHDEB010000227.1 GCA_020629055.1 Chloroflexota bacterium | reverse complement strand
CCCAACAAGGTTGGGCCGTCCACCTCCCCTAGCCCGACCCAACTCTGTTGGGTTTTAGCTAAACCTTGTTTAGCCCCTCATAGGAGGGGGACCAACCAGACCTGAATAGTCACAAATAGTTTATCGAAATCATCACTTGGCCGTAGTATCCTGCTTAAGCCGTCCATAATGTTTAATTGCTCGCTTCATTCTTCCCTTTTAAATTGTACGGTGGGCGTTAAATTGCAGCAAGCAAAGTGGGCTGAAACGACCTGTTTTAATAAGTTGATCCTTATCAATCATAAACTTTGAAGCAGCCGGTACCCCCTGTATACTTGCTCCATGAAACTTCGGCCGACACAAGAAGAGATTCTCAAATATAAAAGTGGAAAAATGGCGGTTTCGGCCGTACCTGGGAGCGGTAAAACCTTTACGCTGACTAGGCTGGCGGCTAAGCTGATCAGTGACGGCCGGATTGACCCTGCAGCCAACCAGCAGATTCTCATAGTCACCTATTTGAATGCCAGCGTTGACACCTTTCGCTCACGCATCCGGGATCTGCTGCAAGAGCAAGGGCTGCCGCCAGACCAAGGATACGACGTGCGCACGTTGCACAGCTTGGGGCTAGAAATTGTCCGCTCGGCCCGCAGCAGTGATCGGGGAAATGATCTTGTGGTTCTCGATGATGCTCAGTCGGCCCATTTTAGGGGATTGGCGATCGACAATTGGAAGGCGAACTGGCCTGATGCATGGGAGAGCATGGCACCTGATGGGTCGGTAAACGCCCAGCGCAAATGGCGACGCACGTTGGACAAAATGGTGAATACATTTATTCGTGAAGCGAAAAACGGCCGCTACAAACCGGCCGACATTTTGGCCCTCATCCACGATAAAAAAACAGACGATGCTGATTTTGACATAGAAGGGGCTGATTCAGAATTTGAAGCTGACCTTTCGACCCCTATCGTGCACATGTGTGCCATGATCTATGCTGACTATCAACGGATTGTGAAAGGGCAGGGAGCCTTAGATTTTAACGACCTGATTTGGCAAGCGACCGAACTGGTTGACTCAGCCCCAGAAGTGGTCGATGCGTTGCGCAAGCGTTGGCCCTATGTGCTAGAAGATGAAGCGCAGGATAGCGTACCACTGCAAGAAATTTTGCTCGATGGGTTGACCGGCCCTGGGGGGAATTGGGTTCGAGTCGGTGACCCGAATCAGGCGATTACGAGTACGTTTACGGCCGCTCATCCTCGATTTTTTAATGCCTTTTTAGAGCGGCCAGACGTGCAAGAACGGCCGCTGCCACACAGTAGCCGCTGTGCACCTCGTATTTATGAAGCGGCGAACAAATTGGTGAAGTGGACGCTCGAATCTCACCCGGTTTTAGAAGTGCGTACAACCGCTTTTAGAGACCAAGAGATGCTGCCAGCCCCGGCCGGAGATGGAAAACCGAATCCTGACGATGATTTGGCCGGATTAAACATTAAGGTGTTTGAGCACAGGGAAGAGGAAGAGATTCCGCGAATCGCTTTTTTCGCTCAAAAATATGTCGAAAAGTTCCCAGAGCGGACGATTGCTGTTTTGGTGCCAACCAACGATATCGGCCATAAAATCGCAGAAATTTTTGATCAAAATGATGCCGCCTATGACAATTTGCTGCGGGGTGGGACCCGTGAGCGGGAAATTGCGGGCGGGCTGCATGCGGCGCTGGCCTTACTAACCGAGCCAACGAAAAAGACGAATATTGGTAAATTTTGGGAGGCGATGTTTCGGCTCGATCATCCGTTTGCAGATGTAGAGGATGAGCGTTCTGAACATCTGATCACGCTGTTAAACAGTGTGATTTTGCCGGAATCGCTCTTTTTCCCAGAGGCAAGCGGAGCCGATGCGTTGCTTCAGGCGTTGCCGGCCGGGGTAACCCAGCAGGACGACTTGACTGACATCGCCCGCTATGTGCAGTTTGCGCAGCGGGTGTTTGAACTGGGGTATCTGCCGATTGATGACCTAATTATTTCTGTGGCCGATGAACTTTTGGCGTGGCACGATTCAGACGCGCAGGCGGAATCCAACGAAACTGATTTGGCGATCGCTTATCAAATCGCCAATCAGGTGCGGGCATGGGCAGACTTAAACCCTGAATGGCGCTTGCCCGAATTGGTCGATCAGTTGGGGCAAATCGCGGAAGGGCGGATTCGCATCGCAACGGTGTCGATGGATGATACCGGTTTTGAACCGACGCCGGGCCGGATTACGCTTAATACGCAGCATGGCTCTAAAGGGATGGAGTGGGACGCGGTCTTTTTGGTTGGCATCGATGGGGGATGGATTCCCGGCAGTTTAGACGGCCGTTTTCAAGGGGTAGACTCTGAGTCGGGCGTGGACCCATCGGCCGAAGTTGCGGCCGCGCTGCACAGCCTGATGGACGGCGGGTACGGGCAGTTCCCCGGCCGGTCAGCGACTGAAGCGGCCCATATCGAGCTGATCTGCGAGCGTTTGCGTTTGCTGTACGTGGGTATTACCCGCGCCAAACTGTATTTGCACATTAGTCGCAGCCGGAAAAAACGGCAATATCGGCAAGAGAAGGATGCGGAGCCGGCCTCAGCGATTGCGGTGCTGTACCAGCATATGATCGGGTTGCAGGAAAGCGCTGAGTAGTGGTTAGTGGGGAGTGGGTAGTGGAACGTACAACTCACAGGTTGAGGTATTTCTTTACCAACGAGATAACAAACCGAGCTTGCCTTATGCTGCCCTTAACATGAATTTCCAGAAGGAAAAGTAGAGCGTTTACATAAAAACGGGTATGATTAAACAGTCGCTGATTGGCCGATTTGCTGATCAGCCAATTGGCTAAAGTATGGACAATCCTTTTTATCATCGTGGGGCGATCCGCGAAACTGAAAAATTTTACGGCCGCGAGTCAGAAACAACCCAAATTTTGGGACTGCTGCGCAATGGACAAAGCGTTTCTCTTACCGGTCCGCGCCGTATTGGCAAAAGCTCACTTTTGTTTAATTTGTGCCAAGATAGCGTGAGGGCGTCTCATCAGTTAGAAACCCCAAATGCGCTGTTTATCATGATCGACTGCCAAATGATTGGCGGTGCTCCGGCCGAAGAAGTGTACGAAGTGCTTCTCGATGAAATCGGCCGGTCGATTGAAGACGCAGGGTTAAAAGTCGACTCAAAAGCGCCAGCAGGCACCTGGCGAGCCTTAGATCGGATGTTGGGGGCGGTTAGCCGCTTAAACATTCCGATTGTTATTTTGTTAGATGAATTTGAGCTGTTGGCAGCCAATGAAAATCTGACCCCATTTTTTTTCACCCGCCTAAGGGGTTTAACCACCCGCTACGGAATCGCCTTTGTAACCGCCAGCCAACGGCCGCTATTTTCGATAACCGCCTCTGAAGAAATTTTAAGCTCACCATTTTTCAATATTTTTGTTAGCCTCTCACTGGGTCTGTTTAGTAAAGAAGATGCGGTTGGGCTGCTAAAAAGCCGTTTGGCTGAAACAGATATCAGCTTTTCAGACGACTTGATTGAGCATTTGGTGCACGAAGTTGGCCCTAATCCGTTTTTCTTGCACATTGCTGGTTACCATGCATGGCAAGTGATTTTAGAAAATGAGAATGAGGAGATTAACTACAACGCACTAGATCGGGAAATCGAGCGGGAAGCGGAAAGCCATTTAAGCTATGTGTGGCATAACCTAACACCAAATGAACAGTATGGATTGGTCGTTGGTGAAGGGAATACAGACGTGCTGCGCAGTTTGCATCAGCAATGTTTAATTTGGGAGCGCGGCAGACCTGGTAGCACCGGCATTTTACGGCCGACGTTCAGCAGCGATATTATGCGCCGCTATGTCCGTCGTCAGCAGGTGGAGAGCGTGATTCAGGCAGACCCATTTGTGATCGATCTGGCCCGTCATCGAGCTACCGTCAAAGGGGGTGAATTAACCCTCACGATCAGCCAATTTGACTTGCTCTCCCGTTTGGCACGGTCACCAGGCCAAGTGGTAGATGCGGATGATTTAGAGAAGGCGGTGTGGGGTGAAGCGCTACTGGATGATCCGGACCGATTAAAAACGCTGATTAAACGTTTGCGCAAAGCGATTGAACCATGGCAGGGTTGGATTGTCAGTGAACGCGGGGTTGGGTACGTTTTGCGCGCACCGGCCGAACCTGCTGAATAAAATACATTGATCTAAGATGATGCAGCTATTAAGACCAAACGCAATGAAGATGAGCCGGGGAAATACCCGGCTTTTTCTGTTCTTGAAAGTTTTCATCATTCTTGTTGCCGTCAGCCTGTTCGGCACCGATGCGCAGGGGCAGTCAGACGTTTATTGGGAGTTTGAAACCCAAGGACGGCTGTTAAAAGTACACACGGCCGACTTGAACCTAGACGGCATTGATGAAGTCATCTTGATGGATGATTCGCAGACGCTGACCATGTTGGGGGCAGACGGGCAGTTTGTATGGGGGCAAGAGCTTCCCGGGCTGCAAGTACTGGACATGGTTGATGTCAACACTCAGTTTGAAAAAGCAGCCGCTCCTGGATTGATTTTGGCAACCCCCGGCCGCCTGCAATGGGTTAACCCGAATGGAGAATTGACCAATGAATATCAGCTATCTTCGGCCCCTTTACAAATTGATCGATTTGAAGGGACGTCGTCTGATTCGATTTTGGTTGCTACTCGGTCAGGTATTTTAGAACGGATCAATGGGGAGTCGGGTCAACGTCTTTGGCGTTATGAGAGCGATGTGCCGATCAATGTGCGTGGCTCTGAAGCGATTTTTACGATATTGCCTCAAATCGGGAATGCGCCCGGTAGCGCAGATATCTTGTTTTCGTTCCGCACGGCCGATGGGGTGGGGCGACTCATTTTGCTAAACAGCTCAGGCGAGGTGATTTGGCAGAGAGCAACGTCGGTTCATCAGTCAGCGATGACCGGACTGCCATTTGCTGTTGATGGAGAATATTTTGTAGCGATCGGTTCAATCGATGGCCGTTTGGCGCTGCTTAATCGGCAAACGGGTGAAGAAGTTTGGTTTAGAACTCCGAATCGGCAGATAACCAGTCTGCAACCGGCCGTCGTTGATCGTCAGCCGGTGCTGTTGTTGGGGACCGATGCGGGAACAGCTGTCGCTTATACCTTGATGGGCCAACGTTTGTGGGACCGCGTGATGGGTGCATCTCCTGATCAGGGGATTGTTGAGATCGAAGTAACCGATTCGGCCGATGATTTATCACAAAATTCGGTGGTGATGATTGAATTAGAGCCATTGCAGACCGGTGCTCGGGCCGGTGTTGCCGAAATCGTTGTGCCAGGTCCCGACGGCCGCCCCATTTCCCGATTTACCGGCGTTTCTGAATTGGCCGGTGGTGAACTGACCGACTTAAATCAAGACGGCTACACAGAGCTTTTGCTGACCTCGTTTTCTACCGTTTCGCTACAAGACTCCGGCTTTGGCGGGGAAGCGACCGGCTTTGTGACCAACTGGTCGTGGCGTTTAGATGCGGCCCCCAGTGCGATGCATGCGGTTGTGGGGCCATCAGGTCAGACACAGGCGTTAATGGTTGCTGGTGAGGATGGCCGATTGCATAACGTCTCACCTCAAGTAGGCCTGCCGGTTTGGCAGCAAAGTGTCGATGGGACGATTGAATTTTTAGAAACGGTTTATCAGACGGGTGATAACCAAGACGACGCGCCCGATCTACTGATCGGCTGGAACCGCATCCCTGTTTCCTCCGGTGAGGGAGAGCCACTTTCCCCTTCGGCCGGGCTTGATTTAAAACGGTTAGATGGCACCAGCGTGTGGGAAATCCCTGTCCAAATAGGAAGCTTGATTTCTGTGATGGCGGTCGATAATCAGCTCAACAACAGCGTAGCCGCCGCTCAGTTACGCAATACGAGCCGGTCCGCACAAGTCTATATCGGTTCAACCGATGGTGACGTGATCGCATTTAGCCATCAAGGGGAAGTGCTTTGGCAGCGCAACTTGGGCAGTCGTGTGTTAGACATGGCGATTATCAATCGGTATGAAGCCAACGATATTCTGGCGGTTTCAACCTCGACCGGAAATCTGTTTTTACTATCAACTACGAGCGGTGGCACCATTCGCCAAACTTCCCGATATGATCGAATCGACCGAATTATTTACTTGCCCCCGGTCGGCTTAAACAGCGGGGCTGAGGTGATTGACTCTGATGTAGGTCTGCTGGTTTACAACCGTGAGAATCGCCTTTTAGGTTTGGATTTGAACCTTAATCAAGTTGCCGGTTGGGAGCTGAACTATTCAACTCGGCCGGTGTCGATTGATCGTTTAGAAAATTCTCTTTTGTTGAAATGGAACGACGGCCGCGTCATTCGGTTGAGCCTAGGCAGCGTGACCCCCTTGCGCAGGATTTGGACCCTAAATGGGCAGGTGAATCCGACCGCTTCGATTTGGGGTGACGTGGATGCAGATGGGCGGGATGAGCTGGCGACGAGCGATGAAACCGGCAAAATTTCGCTGTTTACCGCTGACGGCCGACCGTCAGAATCGATTGAGCTACCCAGCGCCGTTTTTGACCTAGACTTTTTAGCACAAGCTGAGTCAAGTTCACTTGTAGCCCTGACTGAAAATGGGGTCGTCACCAGCTTGTCTGCACGGCCAAATCGCCCGCCGTTTTTAGCCAATGCGCAGGCTGGCCCTACGGGTGAGCAATACACGATTAGTGTCAGTACAAACGACATTGATGGGGATGTTGTGAGCGTGCTTTTGCAGATTTGGGATGAATCTGAAGAAGCGTGGATCTCAATGGGAGAAAGGCAGGCGCCCGCTTCGGTAAATCGACTCGTTTGGACCTTTGATCTGCCTGAGCCGAACACACCGGTTCGATATCGATTTATCTTTGACGACGACACATTTAATGGAAGTGTTGAACCGGCCGCTGGCCCCCAAATTGTGGGGGAGCAATTTCCATTTAGTTATTTGGTGATCGGTGTTTTGGGATTGTCTTTAATCACCTTATTTATCGTTGTTCGCCAGCTGATCCGCACAATCCCGTTTCGCAGCCGTATGCGCTACAACGAACTGGTCGCCGAACCTAAGCTGACTTTGTCGGCCCTGAACGAAATTTACCGCCGCTCGGCCGGATCCCCCGACCTGCTGCTTTACATGGCCGGCCGTGCGCGTCAGCAAGATAAAACCGCGCTGGCTGATTTATGCGATGGTCTGTATCTATTGCCCGACCGTCCTGGTACCGCGATTGAAATTTTGGCTCAAGGATTAAACAGCGAACAGGCAGAAGGGTGGACTGATGTTGAATTGTGGCAGGAGCTGTTTGAAGTATCAAACGAACTTTATGCGGCCCCCTCCATTGTTGAGCTAGGTCTGTTTTCTGACCGTTTGAACGATTTCTTGCCACATTTACAGGGGATTGAAGTTGAAGGTGAATCGTTTCTAGCTTTAGCTGGGCCGATGGATCCGCTTGAATCGGTCGGCCGGTTAGAGATGGCCCGTGACCGTATCGCCTTTTTACAAGAAGGGTTGGTTCTGCTGCAACAGGAAGAAAATGTGATGATGTGGCGGCCGCATTCGATTTCAAATCAGCTGGCGATTGCGATTAACGGCCGCTGGCAGGCGTTGATTAATGCCACAATCGAAGAGCTTCGCGGCCGGCCGTGGCTGATCCCATCCTTAAAAACACGCCGATTAATTGCTGCAGGCGAATCTGTGGTGGCATTAGAGCTGCACAACAATGGGCAGGCGGGTGCGGAACAAGTTGTGGTCCGTTTGGAAGAAGATCCCGCTTATTCAATCTTTAATGCTGAACAGTCGATCCCATTTTTAGCCGTTGGTCGTACAACGATGCTGGAATTTAAGATTACGCCGCATGAACCGGCCGATTTGCGCTTGGCGTTTGAGATTGAGTTTCAAGATGCGGCCCATCGCCAACATGGGTTCGACTTTGCCGACATGGCGACGATGGTGTCTCACGATACGCCATTTTCCCCGATTCGGAACCCGTATGCTCCGGGCACGCCGCTACGCCGACAAAGCCCACTTTTTTATGGGCGTCGAGAAATACTTGAATTTATCATCGAGACGATTCAAAGCACCAGCCAATCGAATGTCATCGTTTTGGTTGGTCAACGGCGCACGGGTAAAACGTCGACCCTACTCCATCTGGCCGATGTCGCTCCGCCAGATATATTGCCCGTCTATGTGGACTGTCAATCGCTGGGTGTTTCGACCGGTATGACCGGATTCTTGTACGACTTGGCTTGGTTTATTTCAGATGCCTTGATCGAACGGGAACTTGAGTTAGACGTGCCAGACCTTTTGGTGTGGGAAAAAGATCCGGCCCACTATTTTCAACGTCGTTTTTTGCCCCGTGTGTATGAGCTGTTGCCTTACAATGCCACCTTACTCTTGGTATTCGATGAATTTGAAGCGTTCGAAGAGATGATTGGCAACGGCACTTTGCCGCAAACGTTCTTTTCGTTTTTGCGCCATTTAATGCAGCATGGCGGCCGACTGAACTTTGTATTTGCAGGGACCCATCGTTTAGAAGAAATGGGAACTGATTATTGGTCGGTTCTGTTTAATATCGCGCTTTATCGCCAGATCGATTATTTGGATAAATCATCTGCAAATAAACTGATTACTCAGCCGGTTGAAGGCAAGGTGATTTACGACGACTTGGCGATGGATAAAATTTGGCGAGTCACGGCCGGGCACCCCTACTTTTTGCAGTTGGTCTGTTACACGCTCATCAACTACGCCAACCGGCATAAAACCAGCTACATTACGATTGCTGATGTCAACGAGATGCTACGTGAAATGCTTCGCTTGGGCGAGGTGCATTTCGCTTATCTGTGGCAGTTTTCTACCTTTGCAGAACGGGCCGTGCTCATCGCAATGGCTCACCTGCATGAAGGGGACGAGCCGGTAACGGCGGCCGACTTGCAGCAGAGCCTGCGCCCGTTTGATCTTGACCTTTTGCCGGGTGACATTACCGGTGCATTGCGACGGTTGGTTAGCCGCGAGATTTTAAGTGAATATCGGGATCGCCGTTTATCGTTTTACGATATGCGGGTGGGATTGGTCAAATTGTGGGTAGAAGAGAACCGGAACTTAAGCTCACTGTTTGAACGCAAGCCGGTTTAAAACCGATTCGTCTATTCGTTTTAGCAATGGAGAAAATTTAAATGGGAATTTTAAGCGGATTGTTGGGAAATGCGTCCCAAATAGATGTGGGGAAGTTGGAGGCGAGCTTAAAGGGGATTTTGATACCTGAGGAAAAAGTTGAAGCTGGGTTTCAAGTGCTGCGGGATCAGTTTGTGTTTACGGATAGGCGTCTGATTTTAATTGACCGACAGGGGTTTTCGGGCAAAAAAGTAGAGTATAAGTCTATACCCTATAAATCGATCAAATATTTTTCAGTGGAAACGGCCGGTACTTTTGAGCGGGATGCAGACTTGAAAATACATTTAACCGGTGAAGTTATCCGTAAAGACTTGAAGAAAGGGATAGACGTTGTTGGGCTACAACGTATGCTGGCTTACCATATTTTGAAATA
>JAHDEB010000226.1:2888-9599 GCA_020629055.1 Chloroflexota bacterium | reverse complement strand
GCACGAGTTAGAGATTGAACTGACATATAAAAATGTTGTCCTGATAAAACTTAAACAACAGTAGCTGTTCCTAATCCCCCCAACTTGCGCGATTAGGGCGTACTGCGTGGAACGTAAGATTTAGCACCTGCTGAAAAAGACAAAAATGTCACAAGAACCTAATTAAAGCACGTTGGAAAATGGCATCTCGGCCGCACGTTTCATCCCGTCGCGAATCATCGGAATAAAGTGCTGAAAATTCTCCCGTATCGGATTCCCATGGCTAGGGGCCAATATTTTGACTTCGTATTGCTCAAACAGTTCGTCTATGGCGACACATAATTCCTCACCGTCACACCATGCCAACCATGGGAATTGATACCAAGCATTCACCTTGATATCTTCAACCAAAGTCGCTTCGTCATAGCCAGATGCAAGCATCTCTTCCATAAACTTGAAACAGTGACACAATCCAGGTTCATGCAAGTTATGAGCCCAGTCGGCCGTAAACATCATGCCGGTCTTGCGTTCAAATAGCCACTGAGACAGCCCATGGTCAACAAACAGTGCATCAACCATCTCGACCGAATGTTCACCAAGCTCAATCACCTCGCCCGGTGCAGCGGTCATCGCATTTTCTAGCCCGTGCAGGTCATAGTTCTCACCACCAGCAACAGTAACCACTTGGGCCTGGGGCCAGATCCGTTTTAAGGAGCCGGTATTGCCCGCATGGGGCAGTTCAACATGGCTGATCCAAATATAATCAAGCGATTTACCCTGCAAACAAAACTGCACCGCATCCAAAAATGCTTTCTTTTGTTTCGGGCCGCAGGTATCGATTAAAAGTGATTTTTCATCAACGATTAGAAAGGCTGAAAACGGATAGTCAACAATGCGATCCCCCGCATAATCCTCCGCATTGGGGAGCACGGCGAAATATTCTTGATAGTAATCTTTGGCTAAATCGCCCAAGCAGTGGGTTAGCCAAAAAATGTTTGGGGTAATGGCTCGAACAGCAACCCGTTCTAACCCTTCTCCAAAAATTCGGGCTTCCTTTAATGTATCTTGTGGAGTCATAAGTTCTAAGATGCAAATTGCAGGTTGAAAGTTGCAAACGCCGTTGTAAGAGACGCTTGCCACCTGTAACTTGCCACTTTGCTATGAATAGCTTTCTTTTACGGCCGTTAAAGCCCCAATCAACCGGTTGAGGTGGATTTGAACATCGCCCCGAATGGCGTTCCCGTGAATGGGTGCGATCACTTGAACATTTCGCTTGGCGAACATCTTGCGCAGGTCAACGGCCAAACGCTCCGGCCGAATCCAGCGAAGAAAGCGAAAGGCAACCTTGTGATATTGCTCAAAAGCGAGCTGAGAAACCCCATCATCGGCCGTTTCAACCAGCTGATCGATTGCGGACTCCCCATTAAAGTAGCCAAATCCATCACCCGTAAACAGCGTGCCTGTCCGGGGATCATGAATCCAATGGGAGCCAGGTTGATCTTTTAGCAAAGCGTCGACAAATTCAATCGTACGGGTAGGGAACTCAATTTTGGTTCCCGGCACAACTTGGGTAATCTGCTCCAGCGGCACGACGGGTAACACCTCGATATAGGGCAACATGACGTTCGACACGATTACTTTAATATCAGGCCAGCGCTCAGCTACGGCCGCGATATTGCCTGCATGGGGCAACTCAGAATGGGTTAGAAAAATATATTCTGGGGTCGCACCCTTTAGCACCTCATCAAGCTGCTGCATCACAGAATCACGGTGAACGTGGGAACCACAGTCAATTAAAATCGGATTCCCATCGTTAAGCAAAACGTATGTCAAGATCGCTTCAAAACCATATTCATTTTGAACATGCTCGCCGATCTGATAAAGATCATCTTTTATATGCTGAATCATGAGTTTGTTGGGGTTGGTTCAATTAATAAATAACGTAACACGCTCTAGACACGAAAAGTCTTTTGCAAAATTTAATAGTGACTAAACAGGTCTGGTTGGTCCCCTCCTATGAGCGGCTAAACACGGTTTAGCTTAAACCCAACAGAGTTGGGTCGGGCTAGGGGAGGTGGATTCCCCTCACCCCCAGCCCCTCTCCCAGGGGGAGAGGGGAGCAAACCAAAACACCTGAATAGTTACATGTGATATCGACTTTTCGTGTCTTTGACGATAACGCGCCTAACTATTTCTTCTCGTATTCGGCCCAGCGGGTGTCTGTTTCATACCCATCAGCCCGCAGATCAATCCCCATCTCGTCTTCTAGCAGACGGCCGATACCGGTTGACCAGGCCTTTTCACCATATTTGGCAACGCCACGCTGTAAGATTTGGGTCGCCAAGCCACCCATCAACAGAGGGACATTGTTTTCGGCCGCAATTTTCTCGGTTAGCTTCATATCCTTCATCGCCAATTCCATCGTAAAGCCGTAATCAAAGCTGCCGGTCATAATCGGAACACCCTCAGTCTCGGCGACAAAGCTGTTGCCACAAGAATTTTTAATCGCTTCATAAACCGCACCGGTCTCAACACCGGCCGCCGTAGCAAACATCAGCCCTTCATTCAGCGACCATAGGTGAATAAATGCCAACATATTGGTCATATATTTAACGATTGAAGCTGAGCCAATCGGTCCCATATGCAAAACCGGCTCTCCGGTGACATCTAGCATGTGCTTGTATTTAGCGAATGCTTCTGGCGTGGTTCCGGCTAAAACGGTGATACACCCCTCATGTGCCAGAGGAATCCCGCCGGTGACCGGGGCTTCAATGACATCTACATTTTTCTCGGCCGCCATCGCCGCGATTTTGATTAGCAATTCACGATCTGTCGTGCTGTGATCAATCCAAACGGTGCCAGGCTGCATCGCTTCTAGCACCCCGCCGCTGCCAATCATGACATCTTCTACGACTGGCGGGGTGGGCAAAGCGGTCAACACCACTTCTACCTGAGCCGCAAGTTCCCTAGCTGAGCTTGCCTCAGCCGCACCACGAGCCACACAATCCGCAACAACTTCCGGCCGGGTATCATAAACCAGTAGCTCATGCCCTGCTTTGAGCATGTTTTTGGCAACAGCAATGCCAAGTTCTCCAATACCGATCAATCCTGTTTTCATGGGGTTTTCCTTTCAATTCAATCAAATTAAATTTGTCTCACATTGCGAAATTAATCACATAGTGGGATAGTTTTGCAAATTGTAGCGACAGATTTTTTTTCGTCAATAACATGCGGCAGAATCGATTGTATCTTGCGCCGAATTGTCGTTTAAACGATATACTTTGATATGGCAAAACATAATCTAAACGACATTTTAGGGGATCATTTTCCCCAAGAACCGATTCGGATGATCGATCAAGGTCCGGCCGGATCATTGCCCATTAGCGCAGATCAACTGCTAAACGAACCTAGCGGCAATCTGTTTGCCATGACCCAAAATGTGGCGATGGGATGGCGGCCAGAAGATGTCGGCCGTGCCCAATACCTGATCGTTTCAACCCAAGGGGGTCTACGCGCTGAAGATGGCTCTCCATTGGCGCTGGGGTATCACACGGGCCACTGGGAAATCGGGCTGCTGGTCAAACAGGCGGCCGAAACCCTGCGAGCCAACAAAACAATCCCCTTTTCAGCAACGGTGAGCGACCCGTGCGACGGCCGTACCCAAGGGACCACCGGCATGTTCGATAGTTTGCCCTATCGGAACGATGCCGCAATCACCATGCGCCGCTTAATCCGATCGTTACCCACGCGCGAAGGGGTGATGGGGGTCGCCACCTGCGACAAAGGGCTGCCCGCCATGATGGTCGCCTTAGCCGGGGTCAGTCAGGTTCCCGGCATCATCGTCCCAGGGGGTGTCACACTGCCGGCCGAAAATGCGGAAGATGCAGGCACGGTCCAAACGATCGGTGCCCGCTTCGCCCATGATCTCATTTCGCTCGACTATGCGGCCGATATGGGGTGCCGCGCCTGTGGTTCGGCCGGGGGTGGCTGCCAATTCTTAGGGACGGCCGCCACCGCTCAGGTCGTTGCCGAAGCGTTCGGTATGAGCTTGCCCCATTCCGCATTGGCCCCATCAGGCGAACCGATTTGGCTAGACATGGCTCATCGATCCGCATTGGCCCTACTCAGGCTGTCAGCTGAAAACATCCCCCTCTCCAAAATCATCACCCAACAATCGCTAGAAAACGCGATGCTGCTACACGCGGCCTTTGGCGGCTCTACCAACCTGCTATTGCATATTCCCGCCATCGCCCATGCGGCCGGTTTGCCCCTGCCAACCGTGGCGGACTGGAACCGAATCAATCGGCAAACCCCAAGATTGGTGGATGCGTTGCCCAACGGACCCACCAATCACCCCACAGTACAGGTCTTTATGGCCGGGGGTGTACCAGAGGTGATGCTGCACCTGCGCAAGATGGGGCTGCTGCACACCGACGTCCTCACCGTTTCTGGTGAAAAGCTAGACACCGTTTTAGATTGGTGGGCACAAAGTGAGCGGCGCACCATGGTGCGCAAACGGTTGGCCGCGGCCGGAGCCATCGACCCAGACAACGTCATTATGGATGCGGACAAAGCACGTCAAAATGGTTTATCAAGCACGGTTGTGTTCCCAACAGGCAACTTGGCCCCAGAAGGATCCGTCATCAAAGCGACCGCCATCGACCCCAGCGTGGTTGATGAAGACAACGTCTATCGTCATCGGGGGCCGGCCCGAGTTTTCACCAGTGAAAAGGCGGCCGTCGCCGCGGTTAAGGGACAAACAGATCATCCGGTCAAGGCGGGTGATGTGCTGGTCATGATCGGCGTAGGGCCACAGGGCACCGGCATGGAAGAAACGTATCAAGTCACGGCCGCGCTCAAATATATTCCGTGGGGCAAAACGGTACCGGTCCTGACCGATGCACGTTTTTCAGGGGTTTCGACCGGGGCTTGCATCGGCCATATCGGCCCAGAAGCATTGGCAGGTGGGCCAATCGGAAAAGTGCGCGACGGGGACACGTTAGAGATCGTGATCGACCGCGAAAATCTAGCTGGGTCAATTGAACTAGTAGGAACGGTTGATGGGGTTAACTTTATTGAACGGCCGATACATCCCGATGTGGCTCGGGACCCCAATTTACCAGACGATACCCGGCTGTGGGCCGCGCTCCAGCAGGCAAGTGGTGGGACTTGGGCAGGCTCTATTTATGATGTCGATAAGATTGTCGCGGTGATCGAGGCCGGTTTGGAACAGTTAAAATCCTAGTACCGCAAGCTATCTGAAAACTGATGACTGCTTACTGAGAACCGAGAACTGACCCAGCGATTTATGATAGGTTGGTCATAACCGGATGCTCTATTTTGTCACCTTTCAACATTTATATTATCCTAGCTGAAAATTTTTCCAGACCTAAGATTTAAACCCCAGCGGCTTTCTGCATTGATGCTTTGAAAGCGGCTGTTAGGAGATAACAATGCCAGGATTACTACCCAATGTAGACCCAGATGGGCTTCTAGAATATTCAGTCGTCTACACCGACCGTGCCGTCAACCATATGTCGCAATCGTTCCAACAGGTGATGCGCGACATCGACACCACACTATCAAAAGTTTATAACGCTGATGGCGTTGCTGTGGTGCCCGGCAGCGGCACCTTTGGCATGGAGGCGGTTGCTCGTCAATATGCCCAAGATCAAAAGGTAATGGTTATCCGGAATGGCTGGTTTAGCTTTCGCTGGACTCAGATCTTCGATGCGGGCAATATCCCATCAGAATCGATTGTTCTAAAAGCGAAAATGGTTAAAGACGAGCACCAAGCTCCTTTTGCCCCTGCACCGATCGATGAAGTTGTGGCAACGATTAAAGCTGAAAAACCGGCCGTTGTCTTTGCCCCCCATGTTGAAACCTCGGCCGGTATGATCCTGCCAGATGACTACATCAAAGCTGTCGCCGATGCGGTTCATAGTGTAGGCGGCATATTTGTGCTCGACTGCATCGCCTCTGGCACCATTTGGGTCGACATGAAAGAAACAGGAGTAGACGTACTGTGCAGCGCCCCTCAAAAAGGGTGGTCTGGCTCTCCTTGTGCAGGATTGGTCATGCTCAGCCAACGGGCGCTCGATCTGTTGGAGACCACCACAAGCACCAGCTTCTCTTGCGATCTGAAAAAATGGTATCAAATCATGCAGGCATTTGTGAACGGCGGCCATGCTTACCATGCAACCATGCCAACCGACGGCTTAACCACATTCCGCAATGTGATGCTTGAAACTGAAGAATGTGGTTTTGAGCAGGTCAAAGCACGCCAACAAGAATTAGGCAAACGGATTCGCACCGTCTTAGAAGCCAAAGGATTCCCCAGCGTATCAGCCCCCGGCTTTCAAGCCCCTGGTGTTGTGGTCAGCTACACAGATGACCCAGCGATTAAAAACGGCAGCAAATTCTCGGCCGTAGGAATGCAAATCGCAGCCGGTGTCCCTCTGGCAGTCGATGAACCGGCTGATTTCCAAACGTTCCGTCTAGGCCTATTTGGTTTAGACAAATTAATGAACGTTGACCGGACGGTTGAAAAGTTTGAAGAGGCCCTAAGCAAAATCGGATAACAGACTAAGTTACAAAACAAGGTTTGGTGAACACTGGCTGAGCCTGTCGAAGCCGGAGTTCGCCAAGCCGTTGCCCTTCGACTAGCTCAGGGCGCGAAAGGTCGATTTGCTTTGCAAGTCGGCCTTTTTTGTTTTTGGACTAAAGTACCAT
>JAHDEB010000226.1:0-2788 GCA_020629055.1 Chloroflexota bacterium | reverse complement strand
AAAGGTCGATTTGCTTTGCAAGTCGGCCTTTTTTGTTTTTGGACTAAAGTACCATTCCTTAGAAATTCTAAGCATTCCCCAGAGAGAGCCTGAAATAATTATTCAAAATTTCTATAAAGCCCATGCGTGAAATCGATTGAGTTTATACAAGCAAGATGATAATCTCTCGGCTCTCAATTAATTAACTTATTAAATTAAAAAAGTAGAAACTTATGCATCTTGCACGATTTCCCCGTCGGCAGTACACACACGGGTATACGCCCATCGAACCTTTACCCAACTTGTCTAAGCATTTAGGCGGACCGAATATCTATGTCAAGCGTGACGACTTGTTAGGGTTGGCTGCGGGTGGCAATAAAACACGCAAGCTCGAGTTCTTAGTCGCAGATGCGCTCGAAAAAGGAGCTGATACGCTCATCACGGTTGGTGCACCACAATCCAATCACTGTCGTTTAACTTTAGCCGCGGCCGTCAAAGAAGGGCTTAAATGCCAGTTGGTTTTAGAGGAGCGCGTACCAGACAGCTACGATGAAAATGCAAGCGGCAACAACATGCTATTTCGATTGTTGGGTGTCGAAAAGATCAAAGTTTTTAAATCAGGGACAGACCTACATGCGGAAATGCAAAAACTGGCCGATGAGTTAGCGGCGGCCGGCCGGAAAGCCTACATTATTCCTGGGGGCGGCTCGAACAAAATCGGTTGTCTTGGGTACACAGGGTGTGCTGAAGAGATTTTGGCCCAATGCAATCAAATGCAGCTCAAACTCGATTCTATCGTTTGCTCAAGCGGCAGTGGCGGCACCCATGCCGGGCTTGCCGTGGGCCTTTCAGGCAACAACGCCAATATTCCACTCATCGGCATCAGCACGCGCGGCGAAAAGATCGCCCTCGAAGAAAAATATCATGCTTTGGCCAATGAAACGGCCGATATGCTTGGCATTCGCGGGGGAATTCCACGTGAGATGTTCAACATTTTTGATGGATATGTGGGGGCAGGGTATTCACTTCCAACAGATGGAATGATCGAAGCGGTGCAAATGTTTGCTAAACACGAGGGCATTTTATTAGACCCGGTGTACACGGGCAAAACAGCGGCCGGGTTCATTGACCTGATTCGCAAAAAGCATTTCAAAGCGGGAGAAAATGTATTATTCGTCCACACAGGTGGTTCTCCAGCCCTATTTGCCTATCAAGACACAGTTTTAAAAGATTTATCAGCCTAGCAAGCGAGATTATTTATGACAGATCACAACGAAAAAACAGTTGGCGTGATTGGCGGAATGGGGCCCAAGGCCACTTTAGACTTCTACAGCAAAGTCGTTGAAAAAACAGTGGCAACCCATGATCAAGATCATCTGCATGTCATAATTAATAGCAACCCAAAAGTTCCCAATCGGCAAGATGCCCTTTCTGGATTAGGGCCATCATGTGCCCCTGACCTAATCGAAGCGGCACGTTCACTTGAATCTGCCGGGGCCGATTTTGTGGTGATGGTTTGCAATACGGCCCACGCCTATGAAAGCCACATCCGATCAGCCATTCAGATTCCGTTTATTAGCATTATTGAAGAAAGCGTAAACCGATGCGTATCTGTTGTGCCTCAGTTACAAAAAGTTGGGATCTTGGCCGCAACCGGCTGCATTGATGCCAACTTATATCAAAAGCAGTTCGCCAAAAAGGGAGTCGATTGCGTTGTGCCTTCATTTGTCGATCAACATGCATTTATGGAACTTATGTATAGGATCAAGGCGAACGACCTTGATATCTCGATTGGCATGGAGATGGAGCGGCTGGCTCAAAACTTGATTGATCAGGGGGTTGAAATCATCTTGGCGGCCTGTACAGAGGTCCCGTTGGTCTTACATGCGGAGTTTTTATCCGTTCCTCTTGTCAATTCAACTGACGTGCTGGTTGACGCAGCGGTCAAATATGCTTCCCCTGTTCACATAAAAACCAAAACCTACACAGCACCGCAACACATTTTTGTTTCTAAAGAAAGTCTACAGCAAAACCCTACAGCACAAGCAGACGCACTCGGCCGCTTTGTGCACTCACAATTGACCTAAAACAGAATAAGCTCAAAATAAATTCACCATTTTTAGGGACATTTGCAACTATTGTAGGTGAATTGGGTAATGTGTTTTGGAAAAATGGGAATTAAGCACACGATTTCCCCTTTTTTCGTTTACAATCCATTAATCTAAAGTTATCATTCATTTAAACTTTTGGACATTATCCGCTAAAATAGCGATGATATATTTTTGAAAGTAGGAAGAGAGGAGGAAAAGAAGACCAGCCTCTCTACATAGCGGTAAGCTCTATCCCCATTGCCGTTTTCAAAACAACCCTTTAACTTATTTTGCTTATTTCCCAAACGATCTATCCAAGATGGGCCGTTTGGTTAAGACTACCCCTGTTTAAAATCAGAATTTCACATGCGTGGTTTCTTAAGGAAACCCTGCAAATGGTGAACACTCTGTTTTTTGTGTATCACAACAATCATATTTTTATGAGGAGAATAGAATAGGTATGAACCTAAAAAGATTGTTTTACTTGCTAACCCTTTTGTTACTCACCGCTGCAATTGCATCTTGCAACACCGCAGAAGTTGTAACAGACGCAGTGGAAGATGCCGGAGATGCGGCAGCTGAAGTTGTTGAAGACGTAAAAGAAGAAGCTGAAGAAATGGCTGAAGAAGCCGAAGAAATGGTCGAAGAGATGATGGAAGAACTCGAATGTTCTGACGCTCTAGGCTGTGTTGAAGTAGACGCAGGCGACCCGATCGTGA
>JAHDEB010000225.1 GCA_020629055.1 Chloroflexota bacterium | reverse complement strand
TTCTCATTAGCATCTTTAAGTTTCGAAAAACAGGCAACAAAAAAGCGCACCCTTCTGGATGCGCTTAATTTAGATTGCGGAGACAGGATTCGAACCTGCGACCTCCGGGTTATGAGCCCGACGAGCTGCCACTGCTCTACCCCGCGAATAGGATTATACACAGTCACAAGGTGGAATCAATACCTCTAATTCTTTGATTACATAAAGTTCACACAATTTATTCGATTGCTCATAAAGTTATAAGCAATCTTGTCAGGTTCCGGCATCGAACTCTCGTAGATCATATAATTGGTTCATGCCACTTTTAAGCGCTGTCAATCTTGAACTATCTTTTGGTGAAAAGGATCTGTTCGAAGAATTAAACCTAAAAGTAGAGTCGAAGGAACGCATCGGCCTGATCGGCCCAAATGGGGTCGGCAAGTCTTCCCTGCTGCAAATTTTGTCTGGCCTATTAGAGCCGGATCGGGGTGAAGTACAAAGACAGAAAGAGCTCACATTGGGATATTTGCGCCAAGAGGCTGTTGCAGCTTTTTCTGGCAAAGAAAATACGATCATGGCGGAATTGCTCAGCGTATTTTCAACCGTGACAGAGCTTGAAGTTGAAATGCGCGCGCTTGAAGCGAAAATGTCTGCTGGGGATATGAGCGATGCGATCATTGAAAAATATAGCCGGTATCAGGCCGAGTATGAAGCGGCCGGTGGGTTTGACTATCGCATTGAAATCGAAAAGGTGCTGAATGGGCTTGGGTTTGGCTCAGCTGAGTGGGAGATGCCGCTCAATCATTTATCAGGGGGGCAAAAGACCCGCGTTTTGCTCGGCCGATTGCTGCTTGAACAGCCAGATCTGCTGATCTTAGATGAACCGACCAATCATTTAGACGGCGACGCTGTCGCTTGGCTAGAACAAACCCTCGGCCGTTGGCGTGGCTCGTTACTGATTGTTAGCCATGACCGCTACTTTTTAGATCGAACCGTCAACCGCATTTGGGAAATGGTGCCTGGGAAACCGGAAGAAGCCGGAACCGTAGAAACCTATAAAGGGGGCTATTCTGATTACTTGGCCCAACGAGAAATCATACGCCAGCGGGAACGAGATCTATTTGAAACGGAAAAAGATCGCCTAGATAAAGAGCTAGACTTTATTCGCAAACATATCGCCGGTGGTAAACACGATATGGCCAAAGGCAAGTTGCGCCGCCTGACCCGTGACATCGTCTTAATGGAAGAGATCGGTGTGAAGGGGCTAGAAAACAAAAGCTGGCTAGAGGTCGGCGGCCGGGTGCGTACCTTTAGCCCCAATGAAGCGGCCGCTCGCTTAAAAGAGTTAACGCCACCGAATGTTGGCCCCGCTAAAATCAATGTCCGCTTGCAAAGCGAGAAAAAATCGAGCGAACTATTATTTCGAACCCAACGCATGACAATTGGCTATGCGGAAACCGAGCTGTTTAAAACTGAAAAAATCAAACTCTTCCGGCGGGAATGTGCCGCGATTATCGGCCCCAATGGGAGCGGTAAAAGTACGCTTCTTAAAACCGTCCTAGGTGAAATCCCACCCCTAAGGGGGAGTATCGAACGGGATGACAGTGTGCAGGTCGGCTATTTTGCTCAGGCACACGAACAGTTAAAGCCGGAAAATCGAATCATTGATGAACTGTTAAGCCGTTTCCCAATTGGTGAGCAGCAGGCGCGTCAACACTTGGCCCAGTATCTCTTTAAGGGGCACACGGTGTTTGGGTCGGTCGCCGATCTAAGCGGTGGTGAGCGCGGCCGACTGGCTCTCGCGATTTTAGCCCTAGAAGGGGCGAATCTGCTGCTGTTAGATGAACCGACCAACCATTTAGACATCCCATCCCAGGAAGTATTGCAAGCGGTTCTTGAACGATATGATGGCACCATTCTGCTTGTCTCGCACGACCGCTACTTGGTCAGTGCACTGGCGACACAGGTCTGGGAAATTAAAGAAGGTGAACTTCTAATCACTGAAGGGGGCTATGCTGAACACACCGGTGACAAAAAAGAAGGGAAAGAAAAAGGGGAAAAAATCGATACGACGCTTGAAATGCCCCTGCCCGAAAAAGCTGACTTATCATGGATTGCGGAATTAGAAGACCCGGCAAATTCCCCCGCTCCGGTCACGTTCATCGATGATGATGGTGCGGTCGATTACGAGTCTGAAACAGTTACACATACACCCGAAAGGCAGAAAAACCCCAATACGGTCCGACTACAAGCCTATTTAAAACAGCTCAATGATGAGTTGGAAATGATGATTCAAGCGGGCGATGAAGATGAGATCGCTTGGCTAGAAGATGAAATTGCTGGAATTCAATTAGAACTTGATAGTTGAACATAATGGAGGGGCATGGGCTGTCGCCTGCGCCAAGAATTAAAAGATGGCATTAGATGAATTAACCTATTTTTTTAAACAATTTTCGGCCGACAGTGTCGGCGTTTCGGCCGTGGCACCAACATCCGCCTTTTCGGCACGCGAGATGGGCAGCGAAATCGCCCGCACCAAAGGGGCAAAGCGGGTACTAGAAGTTGGCACAGGGACCGGCTCGATTGCGGTAGAAATTGCCAAAATGCTGGGGCCTGATGATGAATTATGGCTGTGTGAATACAATGCTGACTTTACCGCATTCCTTGAAAACAGAGTGGCCACAGATCCCGGTTTTGCGGCGGTGCGTGACAACGTTCATATTTTCACCGGCAGCTTTCTAGAGCTGCCAGTGGAAGCGGTTGCGACCCCGTTTGACTTTATCGTATCGTCATTGCCACACAACAGCTTCGATGCTGATTTTGTGAGTCAGATTTTTGAAACATATAAATCGGTTCTAAAGCCGGGTGGGGTTTTAAGCTACATCGAATATATGGGCGGCCGACTGGTTAAAAAAATCAAGCCAGATGAAGACGAGGCGAACAATTCACACCCCATCAGTGCTGCGATGCTAGAGCAGTATGAAATTCGGCGGGCCAATGTGTTTTTGAACTTTCCCCCCGCATATATTCATCACCTACGCTTTGGTGAAGCGGCCCCAACAGATGCGGCCCAGCTGCAATTACAACCGCGTGACTCGTTTAAGCTGGCTGATATGCGGTTTGACGAAGATGCGCTTTTATTTGTCGGGCCGTTATTGGCTTGGGCCTTAGCCCGCAAACGCTGGTGGCCCGTCCTGTTAGCAGTCCCGATCGCCCTGTTCTTTCGCGACCCGGACCGTGACACCAAACCGGCCGAAGATACGATCATCGCTGGTGCTGATGGGCAAGTGCTAGAAATTGTGACGGTCAAAGAAGATCGGTTGGGCGAAGAAGAATGGACCCGTATCGCAGTATTCCTGTCGATCAGCGACGTCCATGTTAACCGAGCACCCGCATCTGGCAAAGTGGTTAAAACCTGGCTGCAGCCGGGTCAATTTACGGTGGCTCATGCCCCAGAAGCGGTGCATAACGAATCGGTTTATACGCTGATTGAGACCCCACGTGGCCCAGTAGCAGTGGCTCAACGGGTCGGCGCAGTTGCTCGCCGGATCGTCAATCGCACACGGCCGAATGCGCTTTTGGTTCAGGGTGAAAAATTTGGGCTGATGCGGTTTGGCTCTCGGTTAGACATCTACCTGCCGGCCGGAAAAACCGAGGTGTTGGTCCAAGTTGGCGAAACCGTCGTTGGCGGCGAAACGGCGATAGCAAAATATATCGGCTAGATACGTCTCAATTATTTTGTAAATTTCTGGCTTTTACAAAAGCAGCTCTAAGCAAAAATAATCCTGCAAAGATCAGTAGCCATATCAAAAAGTTCTGGGCCAGCTTCCCAAAATTTAACATGCAGTCGGCCGCTCCATCCACACTACACCCCAAATAGGCGACAGGCCAGCCGTGCCAACGAAAAACCGGCCCTTGCAGAGCAAGCAATTGATTGCCCCCATCCCAGTAAAACATCGACGCAAAAGTTGCAGCCATACTCAAGATTAGAACCAAAAGCGCCGGCTTTTGAATTCGACCCTGCATGTTGTTTTCGTGAGTAAGGTTAGATTTTCTTTTTCGTTTCATCTCTTCTAACAGGCAAGGCTCTATTAATCAGTCATTCCCCCGACCTAGCAAATCAGCCGTTCTGCCATTTTTGAATCGGTCCCCAAGCCATGTAAACCCCACCCAAAGCCAACACAAACCAGCTAGGCAAAACCGATCCAAAAACCAAAAACGGTGCCAGCCACCACCATGAAAACTTGAAAAAATATTTAAGCTTTGGATATGGAAAGGTGCTGACCATCAGCAAAGCAACCAAACCAACGATAAGCAGCAGGGGCACAAGGGGCAAGCTGGCATTGGTTAAGTAGAGTAATACGACAAACCCTGCCATCGCGGTTGTCGGGATCCCTTCAAAAAATAGTGGATTTGATTCGCTGGTGTTGAAGCGGGCCAAGCGGATGGCGCTCATCAGCCCCGGAAGAACTGAAACCAAACCAACGATTAACCACCAGTCTGGGTTCTTTGGCAACAGCCAGTTCCATACAAGCCATGAAATCGCCACACCAAAGGCGACCATATCTGCTAATGAATCGAGTTGTGCCCCAAATGGGCTCAGGACTTCCCAGCGTCTGGCCAAACTGCCATCAAAAGCGTCTAAAGTAGCCCCAACGATTAAGCACAACGCCCCGGCCGTCAGATTGCCTGATGCGACTAAGGCGATTGAAAGCAGGCCAAAAAACAGATTGCCCAACGTGACAACGCTGACAACGTAAAAGTGAAATTTAGATTTAGCAGATTGAGATTCGGTCATGATTAACCTGCGTCAATGCCTGGAAAAAGTGTTTGTTGTTGTGGCCCCCCGGCCGCATTGTCGGGCATGGTCACGCCCAAATGTTTGTACGCCTTTTGGGTCGCTACCCGGCCGCGAGCGGTGCGGGCGATAAAGCCAAGCTGCAACAGATAAGGCTCAACCACATCCATAATCGTATCCCCCTCTTCGCTAATTGAAGCCCCGATCGTTTCTAAGCCAACCGGACCACCATTAAAATTTTCAACTATCGAAGTTAATACGCGGCGGTCTAAATCATCCAACCCCAATTGATCGATTTCAAGCAAATCGAGGGCCGCCTGCGCCGTAGCTAGGTCGATCTTTCCGTCACCCCGCACTTGGGCGTAATCGCGCACCCGGCGCAGCATGCGCAGCGCCACACGGGGTGTGCCGCGCGACCGCCTAGCGATTTCAACCGCCCCTTCCTCAACAATTTCAGTTTCGATAATTCGAGATCCACGCGTCACAATTTGGGTCAGCGACTCGATATCATAGAAGTCCATCCGGTATAGCGCCCCGAATCTTGCCCGCAACGGTGAAGTGAGTAACGCTAAGCGGGTTGTTGCACCAATCACAGTAAATCGAGGTAACTTCAACCGTACGTTTTTGGCCCCTGGCCCTTTACCCACAATAATGTCCAGAACAAAATCTTCCAAGGCTGGGTACAAAATTTCTTCAACCGCTCGCCCCAATCGGTGGATCTCGTCGATGAACAAGATGTCACCCGCCCGCAAGTTAGTCAAAATCGCGGCCAAATCACCGGCTCGTTCAATGGCTGGTCCGGCAGTGATACGGATGTTTACCCCCATTTCGTTTGCAATCACATGCGACAAGGTCGTTTTACCCAGCCCCGGTGGCCCGTGAAACAGGACATGGTCTAGCGGCTCTTCTCGCTGCCGGGCCGCTTCGATCAAAATTTCAAGGTTGGCGATTAGTTTTCGCTGGCCGGTGAAATTACTTAGCGACTGCGGCCGCAGAAGATTATCGAGATCTTCTGGCTTTTTTTCACCAGATATTTCTCGATCTGCCTGTTTAGGGGAGGGTGTTTGTCGTTTTGGCGTCGATTTTTCGATCATATGTTTGAATTATAGTAGGAAAGCAGCGAGATTGCAGGTGTGTTAATCGATATCGTGAAGGTCACCCTTCAAAACGTATAAGAACAAAAGGGGGTAATCATCTCGCATCATACTCTGCATCGGTTTAACTCTGACCCTTGCCCAAACTAATTTCAGATTAAAAGGGTATTTATTTTTCTAAAACGCCCCTTTCATCTTGCATCTTTTTAGTTCAGGCTAGTAAAATCACCCCATGATTCATGAAACAAAACACCCGCTTATCCTGCATAAACTAGCAAAGTTACGCGCCTCGTCCACCGAGCCTAAACAATTTCGGGAGTTGGCCCGCGAATTATCAATCATGCTTGGTTACGAAGCGATGTCTAATTTAGACATTGTCGAGACGGAGATCGATACGCCGATGGGCAAAGCGACCGGTCACAAGCTAACCTCCCGCATCGGCCTTGTTCCTATCTTGCGTGCCGGTTTAGGGATGGTCGATGGGTTGCTAGAGATCTTTCCTGCAGCAACAACCTGGCACCTGGGTATGTACCGGAACGAAGAGACATTACAGCCGGTTTGGTACTACAACAAACTACCGGCCGACCCTCAAGTCGAAGTTGCTTTAGTCCTTGACCCGATGTTAGCAACCGGTGGGTCAGCGATCGCGACAGTTACAGAAATCAAAAAATGGGGTGTTAAAGATGTTCGCTTTTTGGGTCTGATCGCAGCACCAGAAGGAATCGAAGCCTTGCAAAATGCCCATCCAGATGTCCCGATTCATGTTGCATCTATCGATTCACACCTTAACGATATCGGCTATATTGTTCCGGGCTTAGGTGATGCGGGTGATCGTCTATTTGGGACGGTTGAATAAAGCTTGAACTATCTGCTGGTCATCATCTGTACATTTGTTGTTTCGGCCGCCCTCGTCCCCGGGTCGATATGGTTGTCACACAAACTTGGCGTGGTGGCTGTACCCGGGGGGCGGCGAAAACATCAGGCGACCATGCCCAAATTGGGGGGGATCCCGATTTTTATCGCCTTCATCGTCGGCGCGGTTCTCAGCTTGCGCTTTTTTCCGATCAATGGCGGTTCGGCCGATGCAACCTTACTCACCGGGGTGATACTCGGTGTTTCATTTGTCTTTTTAGGGGGGCTTCTCGATGACTATTTCGACCTACCCTGGTGGGGTCAATACGCGATTCAAATCATTGCAACCGTTATTGCGGTCAGCTACAACATTATCTTCGAAGCGGTTACCAGCCCGATCAATGGTCAAATCATCAATTTAAATGAGTTTTTACCTGCTCTGATTGTGCCGCTTATTACGATCATTTGGGTGTCTGGCATGATGAACACGGTCAATTGGCTGGATGGGTTAGACGGGCTAGCCGCCGGGGTTGGCACCATTGCAGCCCTGCTTTTCGCTTGGCACAGCTACAATCTGGGGCAAGTTACAGTGGCAGCCTTCCCGCTTGCCCTTGCCGGAGCACTGCTGGGTTTCTTGATTTTTAATTTTTCACCAGCACGCATCTTTCTAGGCTCGGCCGGTGCATACTTAATCGGCTTTAGTCTCGCCACGCTTGCACTCATCACCCCAGCAAAAATCGCAACCGCGCTGCTCGTTATGGCGATCCCGATTTTAGACGTTGCTTGGCAGATTTTTGATCGCATCAGGCGGGGGCAAAGTCCGTTCCGTGGGGATCGTGGGCATTTGCATTTCAGATTGTCAGATGGGGGATTGCCGACACGTGTAATCGTAATCGGTTATTACGTGGCTTCGGCCGTGTTCGGCTTGGTCGCCATTTTCGCTCCCGGCCTATGGAAGCTAATTTTACTGCTTGCACTTACGGTGATCGTGTTAGGCTCTCTCCGTTGGCTCAGCAATCGAGCTTAATCTGGGATTATTGGCCGTGCTGTTTAATACGGGGTCACATTTGGCTCTTGGGCCAACAAACGTTTGTGCGCCCCTTGCCATTCGATCGGTTTCTTCGTTAATGTTTTAACCTGTACGTCTACAAAACGAGGGAACATTTCCATCAATAATTGCGGCATTAACTCCCACGCCTCTTCCCGAATGACATCTTCGATATTTGCAGCACTTGTTTTGGTCCAGCGCCAATCTCGTAAAAATCGTTCCGCCTTAATCCAATAGTCCCGCTTCTCCCACGCTTTAGCTGCCGTTTCACAGGTTTCATAGATCGCTCGTAAAGAGAAAACCATTGCGGCCGCCATATCTTTTACTTCGTCGTCTACCTCAGGTTTTTGACCCATACGCTGCATCATTTCAGCGATTAGGCGACGGTTTTGGTTACGAATTTTTGTAGGACTATTGGTATTAATTACTCTAGACATAGATCGCTATTATACCCAGTAATAATGATTACCCTATTATTTTGATTTCAGTTATTATTAATTTCGTAAATAATAACCAGAGGGACCATCTGTTTATTAACCTAGATATCAAAAAAATAGGATCATATTGAAGCCGACACGATCAATCTGATCCGCAACTTAGATTATGCTGGATATGAAAAATGTTTTGGGACTGATTCTTGGGGGAGGTCAGGGAAGCCGACTGTACCCGTTGACAAACGAGCGAGCTAAACCGGCTGTTCCATTGGCCGGGAAATACCGATTGATCGATATTCCCATGAGCAACTGCTTGCACGCCGGAATCGAAAAAATAGCGATCTTAACCCAATTCAATTCAGCATCACTTCATCGGCACATTTACCGAACCTATGCTCGAGATATGTTTACCAGCGGCTGGGTCCAAATCTTAGCGGCCGAACAAAGCTTCACAAATCGTGACTGGTATCAGGGGACGGCCGACGCGGTCCGCAAGCAATGGGTTGAAATTCGCCAAGCAGGGGCAGAACATGTCCTCATTTTGGCCGGTGACCACCTTTACCGGATGGATTATCGCCAATTCTTGCTCGCACACATCGCGTCAGATGCAGATGTGACTGTGGCGGTCCAACCGGCCAACCGCAAAGATGCCCCCGCCTTAGGCATTTTAAAGTTAGGGGACAAAAACCAGATCGTAGAGTTCCAAGAAAAACCGCAGACGGACAAAGAATTAGATGCATTGATTAGTTTTCCAGATGCAGACCAACCGTTTGTCGCCTCCATGGGAATCTATGTATTTAAAACTGAAGCTCTTGATCGCTATTTACATGAAACTGATGGGGATGATTTTGGTAAAAACATTATCCCAGACGCCCTAAAAACCGGGAAGCTGCAAGGGTATATTTTTGATGACTTCTGGGAAGATATCGGAACAATCCGCCGCTTTTACGATGTCAATTTGGCGATGGCACAGGACGATCCTCCTTTCGACTTTTATGATGCTGATGCTCCTATTTATAGTCGGCCGCGCTTTTTACCAGGGTCCCGCATAAACGGTGGTGCCTTACGCGATGTGTTAATCGCAGACGGCTGCCGCATCGAAAATGCAACCATTCGTAATTCTGTTGTCGGTCTACGCAGCGTGATTGGCACCAGCGTGACCCTGACCAATTCGATTATGATGGGGGCCGATTTTTATGAATCTGGAATCAACCAAATCGTCAACAAAGAAAAAGATCAGCCAGACATCGGCATCGGTAGTGGCAGCTTTATCGACGGCGTCATAATCGACAAAAACGCCCGTATCGGCTCAAGCGTCATTATCCGCAATATGCCTAAACGGCCGGACAGTGAAAATGAAAGCTGGGTCGCCCGTGATGGTCTGGTCATCATCAAGAAAAA
>JAHDEB010000224.1 GCA_020629055.1 Chloroflexota bacterium | reverse complement strand
AAATTACAGGGAAAAATTAGATTGAATTCAGGTAAATAAACTGCGCAATCAAAAGCTTGCGTTACTGTTTAGTTACAAATTCGTAAATTAGTGTTTAAATGGATGAAATAACCTTTGAAGAAGCCCTCCGTGAACTTGAAGGGGCTGTAACCAAGTTAGAAGAAGGCAATCTGACGCTTGAAGCGTCTTTAAAATTATACGAACGCGGCCGTGCATTATCGGATTTTTGTCAGCAGGTGCTAGAAAAAGCAGAACTGCGTATAGAGCATTTAACCGCTGATGGCGAAATCGTTGAAACAGAATTAGAGTGATTGGTGTTTAGTTAGTAGCTATTAGGAAATGAATCAACTACTAACCACTAATCACTAACCACTAAAATCTAAAAAATAAATGTTCCAATCAATCCGACAATCATTAAAAAAAACCAGACAAAATGTGTTTGGGCAAATCGTCTCCGTTCTGGGTGGGGGGGATATCGATGACGAAACCTGGGAAGATCTTGAAGCGCTTTTGATTCAAGCCGATATGGGGGTTGAAACTTCCATGGCAATTATTGAGCAGCTTCAAGACCGTGTGCGCGAAGACCGTCTCGTGCATACTGAACAGCTTTTAGAAGCGCTAAAAGACAATATGCGCCAAATTCTGAAAGATCCAGAGGTCTTCGAAATGGAAGAAGATCGCGAAATTACGGTCGTGATGGTTGTGGGAGTTAATGGGGCTGGTAAAACAACATCTATTGGTAAATTGGCCAAGCATTACCAAGAAAATGGGCGCAAAGTTGTGATGGTGGCAGGGGATACTTTCCGTGCGGCCGCCATTGATCAGCTTAAAGTTTGGAGCGATCGCGCCGAGGTTCCGATTATCGCTGGCCAACCTGGCGGGGACCCGGCCGCCATGGCCTATGACGGTATCCGAGCCGCTCGCGGCCGTGGCTATGACCTAGTGTTTGTAGACACCGCTGGCCGTTTGCATACTAAATTTAACCTGATGCGTGAGCTTGAAAAAGTGCATAGCGTTTTGCAGAAAAGTGTCCATAGGGCGCCACATGAAGTTTTGCTGGTCGTTGATGCACCAACTGGGCAAAACGCTTTGCTGCAAGCACAAAAATTTAAAGAAACGGTTAATGTCACCGGTGTGGTATTAACCAAGCTAGATGGGACCGCAAAAGGTGGGATGGTCTTTTCGATTTATCGGGATTTAGGACTGCCTGTTCGGTTTATTGGAACGGGTGAGAAAATTGAAGATCTGGCCCCGTTCGACCCCGATCAATTTATAGATGGGCTATTTGAAGAGGATTAATTAAATCGATGGAACATCAATCGCTAAACGAGCTTACAACAAAAATTCAGGGATTAGAAGAGACAGTCAGCCAGCTGCGGAGGCGGCTTTGACGTCCCTCTAAAGCAAGAACGAGTCGAAACATTAGAGGTAGAGGCTGCTCAGCCTGGATTTTGGGACAACCCACAAAAAGCACAGGCGCATATGCGCGAAATTACCAGCCTACGCACTCAGGTCGATAGCTGGGAGAAGCTCTATGCGCGTATTTCAGATTCTAAAGAACTTCTAGAGATGGAAGATGATGAAATGCTCGAAGATTTGAGCAAAGAAATCGTCTTGCTTGTTAAAGAGGTGGGTGAATTAGAGTTTCAAACCTTATTTGCAGAAAAACATGATCAGGCCGATGTCATTTTCGCCATTCATTCAGGTGCTGGCGGTACGGAAGCACAGGATTGGGCCGCTATGCTGCTGCGCATGTTTACCCGCTGGATGGAAGGGCGTGATTTTAAAGTCGAGATGATGGATGAAAGCCCCGGTGATGTTACCGGCATTAAAAGCGTCTTGATGTCAGTCAAGGGCGATTATGCCTACGGCCGTTTGAAATCAGAAAAAGGTGTGCATCGCTTGGTGCGAATCTCTCCTTATGATTCATCCGCGCGCCGCCATACATCGTTTGCAAAGGTCGAAGTTTGGCCCGATGTTGCTGAGGATATTGACATCGAGATCAAAGACAGCGATTTAGAGATTCAGCGTTTTAAAGCCAGCGGTGCGGGTGGGCAGCATGTCCAAAAGAACGAGACCGCCATTCGGATTCGCCATTTGCCAACCGGCATTGTTGTCTCTTGTCAAAATCAAAGATCTTTGACGCAAAATCAAGAATCAGCGATGAAGGCATTAAAGACACAACTTTATGCGCTCGCAGAACAGGCACAAATGGAAGAAATCGCTGAATTAAAAGGTGAAGATGTCGATGCAGGCTGGGGAAGTCAAATCCGCTCTTACGTTTTGCATCCATATAAAATGGTAAAAGATTTGCGCTCTGGTTATGAATCAACCAACCCAAATTTGGTGTTAGACGGGGATTTAGACCCATTTATGGAGGCGTATCTCCGATTTTTAGTGGATGAAACCCAAGGATAAGCTGTTCCTAAACATCTGATTGACATAAAAATTTACCTATTGACATCAGAGAAAATAATAATTAGGCTTAAAAGCTTGCGAAATTGTTGACGGGTTTCTACTAACGCATATAATTACTGTTTAGTGAAAGAAAAACCAGAAGGCCGAAAAATGCAGAACGTTGGTCTTAAACAACCTAACGTTCTTTTGTGCGTTTACTGCACAGTGTTTGGAAAGATTAGAGATACGATCACCACTCCGGGTAGTTCACAATCGAATTAGAAAATTTAAAATTTTTATAGGTTGTCCCCAGCGAAGGCAGGTTCATATTTGGATCTGCCTTGTTTGCGTCTCAAATCAACCCCACGTTTTTCTGCCATATGTTCGACTCTTTCAAAAATAATTCGATAGCTATTGATAATCTGACTTGCTCAGGGAGGTTCCCAATTGGAAACAACTGAATTCCGTGCTCTCCGTATCAGCCTCGCTTCACCCGACCACATTCGTGGCTGGTCGTATGGTGAAGTAACAAAACCTGAAACAATTAACTACCGTCGTTTACGTCCAGAAAAAGATGGTCTCTTCTGTGAGGCTATTTTTGGACCCACTAAAGACTGGCAATGTTACTGCGGTAAATACAAAAACATCCGTTATCGCGGTATTGTTTGTGACAAATGTGGTGTTGAAGTCACCCGTTCGTCTGTTCGTCGTGAACGTTTGGGCCATATCGAACTGGCTGCGCCGGTAGCTCATGTTTGGTATACCCGCCGTGTACCCAGCTACTTGGGTCTACTGCTCAACATTTCACGCCGTAACTTAGACCGTGTTCTCTACTTTGCTCAATACGTTCTTATTTCTGTTGATGACGAAGCGCGTCAACGGGCATTGGTTCGTTTGCAGGAAGAGCTTGACGAAGCTGAATTGCGCGCTGATGAAGAACTTCAGCTGAAGATTGATCAAGAAAACGGAGAGATCAATCGTCGTTTGACCGAGCTTGAAACAGAAATGAGCAGCTTGAAAGAAACGTTTGATGAACGTCTTTCAGCCTCAACTGATGAAGCGGTCCAAGAAGCGAAAGCGATTGAAACTCGTCTAGAAAACTTAAATGGAAAAGAAGCTGAAGAAGATGTTGTTCTTAATGAAGAAGTCATCGCATCTTCTGGTGACACCATTGGCATGGAGCATGTTGCTCGTGTTCAACAGGTAACCACCGACCGTTTAGGCAAAATCCAAGCTGAAAATGATTCTGACCGTCAAGCACATGGTGCTGACCTAGAACGTGAAATCGGCCAATTGCGCGAAGAAGCATCTACTGTTTCTGTCACGATGCGTGATCAAATGGCTGAAGATTTGGATAAATTGCGTCAACGTGCGCAAACAACCAAAGAGCAGCTTGAAAGTTTGATCAAAGGCCAGTTCTTAACTGAAACTGAATTCCGTGATATGAAAAGCAAGTTTGGAAATGTTTTCCAAGCTGGTATGGGTGCTGAAGCGTTTTTCGAAATCCTCAAAGACATGGATCTTGAAACGCTATCGCGCGAATTATGGAAGGAAGTGCGGACAAGCCGATCAAAACAGGCCGCTAAACGTGCAACACGCCGTTTGATGGTTGTTGAGGCGATCCGTAAGAGTGGCAATCGTCCTGAATGGATGATTTTGGATGCTCTTCCAGTAATCCCGCCCGATCTTCGGCCGATGGTTCAGTTAGACGGTGGCCGTTTTGCTACATCTGACTTGAATGACCTGTATCGCCGGGTTATTAACCGCAACAATCGTTTAAAAAGACTTTTGGAACTGGGCGCACCTGACGTCATCGTGCGGAATGAAAAGCGTATGCTTCAGGAAGCGGTCGACAGTTTGATCGACAACAGCCACCGTGGTAAAGCTTTGAGCCGCCGCGGCCGTCGCGAGTTGAAATCACTGTCAGACATGCTTAAAGGTAAAAAGGGACGTTTCCGCCGCAACCTGCTTGGTAAACGTGTTGACTACTCTGGCCGTTCGGTCATCGTAGTTGGTCCTAAATTGCGCATGGGCGAATGTGGTCTGCCAAAGATCATGGCTCTTGAGCTATTCCGTCCGTTTGTGATCAGCAAGTTGATTAATTACGGATATGCTAGCAATGTGAAAGGTGCTAAACGGGTCATCGAACGTCAGCCGCCAGAAGTTTGGGAAGTTCTTGAAGAATGTATTCAAGGCCGGCCGATTCTTCTAAACCGCGCACCGACGTTGCACCGTTTAGGTATCCAAGCATTTATGCCTCGATTGGTAGAAGGTAAAGCGATCCAGCTTCATCCTTTGGTATGTAGCGCGTTTAACGCTGACTTTGACGGTGACCAGATGGCTGTCCATCTTCCACTTTCACAAAAAGCGGTTGACGAAGCGATGTCATTGATGCTCTCTACCACAAACCTGCTTAAGCCATCTGATGGTGCCACGATTGTTGGACCTTCAAAAGACATGGTATTAGGCGTTTACTATCTAACCCAAGCGTTTGATGGTTTGAAAGGTGAAGGTCGGGTCTTCTCGAACATGGACGAAGTTGAACACGCGTTCGGCTTGGGCATGCTTCACATCCACACAAAAATTAAAGTTCAGGTCACCACCTTCTTCGACGAAGATGGCAAACGTTTTGAAGACAATCGCGGTAAGCGGATGATTATCGAGACGTCACCTGGCCGCGTTATTTTCAACCGCGCTCTACCTCGCGAGTTCCGTTTCATTAACGAACCACTCGCAAAAGGGCCGGTAAACAAGTTGTTAGACCGCATCCATCGACGTTTGGGCGACAAGGCGACGGTTAAAACAGCTGACCGAATTAAAGATATCGGATTCCGTTATGCAACCTACTCTGGTACGACAATGAACTTGTACGACCTGCGAGTACCAGACGAACGCACTGACATTTTAGATGCAGCGCGCGGCCGTGTTGATCAAATCGACCGCCAATATCGTCGTGGTTTGCTGACTGAGGACGAACAATACCAACGTACAATTGAGCAGTGGAATAAGGCGAAAGAAGATGTCGAAACCGCGGTTCGTGGGTCTATGGACTTACGTGGACCGATTGCGATGATGGCACTTTCTGGATCTACCAAAGGTGGATTCGGCCCGATCACTCAGTTGGCCGGTATGCGTGGTTTGATGGCTGACCCGAATGGTCGAATCATCCCTGTACCGATTACGTCTAACTTCCGTCAAGGATTAACCGCTCTCGAATACTTCATTTCGACTCATGGTTCGCGTAAGGGTCTTGCAGACACGGCGTTACGTACGGCTGACGCTGGTTACCTAACCCGTCGCTTGGTAGACGTTGCTCAGGACTTGATCGTTTCTGGGGAAGATTGTGGAACCGAGAAAGGTATTTGGATTAAAACAGAAGACAACTTCGGTAAGCAGACGCTATCTGACCGTATTTACGGCCGGTGTGCAGCACACAACGTGGTCAACCCAGAAACGGGCGAGATCATGGTTGAAACCGGAGAAATGATTTCTGACCAAATGTCAGAAGAAATCCAACGAGTTGGTGTTAAGGACGTGTATGTCTTCTCAACAATGACTTGTGAAATGCGCCCTGGTATCTGTGCTAAATGTTACGGCATGGACCTTTCAAATGGTCAAGCGGTAGACATGGGTGTAGCTGTCGGTATTATCGCTGCTCAATCAATCGGTGAGCCGGGTACACAGTTGACACTGCGTACATTCCACACAGGTGGTACGGCATCGGCCGGTGGTGACATTACACAGGGTCTACCCCGTGTAGAAGAGCTGTTTGAAGCCCGACAAAAACCTAAGGGTGAAGCTGTATTAACAGAAATCGATGGTGTTGTAAGCATTGAAATGATCGATGGTGCTCGCCATATTTTGGTGAACAACCATGAAATCATCGATGATGCATACGAAATCCCAGAAGATTTTAAAGCTAAAGTCAAAAAAGGTGACGAAATTGAAGTCGGCCATATCCTGGCTGAAAAAGATGAAGAAGTCATCACCGCTCGCCATGCGGGCCGCGTTACCAAACGTGGTAAAGAAGAAATCATTGTGGCTTACGAAAACAGTGAAGAGCATGATTACCAAATTCCTGCTGGATCAATTCTCAGAGTTTCTGAGGGTGAAACGGTAGCTGCTGGTGACCGCTTAACTGAAGGTTCTAAGAACCCACATAAGATTTTAGAAGTTCAAGGTCGTGACAAAGTAACTGAATATCTGTTGCGCGAAGTGCAAGAGGTTTACCAACCACAGGGTCAGAACATTAATGACAAGCATTTTGAGGTAATCATCCGCAAAATGTTAAGCCGAGTGGCTGTCACAAATCCTGGTGATACCGAATTGTTGCCAGGCAAGTTGATCGAAACCTATGAGTTCCAACGTCTAAACGATGAAGTTGTAGCTGAAGGTGGACAAGCCGCACAAGCGAAACAGGTTATTTTGGGTATTAGTAAGGCGTCTCTCGAAACAGAGAGCTTCTTATCTGCGAGTTCGTTCCAGCACACCATTAAGGTATTGGCTGGTGCAGCGATCGCTGGTAAAGAAGATGCGTTGGCAGGCTTGAAAGAGAATGTCATCATCGGTAAGTTGATTCCAGCAGGAACCGGCTACAGGACCGAGGAAGATATCGAAGAAGTTGTAGAGGAAGAACCGATGTTTGACCCAGACAACTTTGATCCAACCCGAATTTTGATCGATGATAACACTGACCCTGCAATCTTGGACATGTTGGTTCAAGGTGCAGCGGAAGCCAAGATTCGCAAAGAGCAAGAAAATGCTGCGGCGATGGAGATGTTCGAACGGGATATTGATAAGGCATTGGCAGAAGCTGGCCTGATCGAAGGACTAGACGATTTCTTGATGCCAGACGCTGACGCGATTGACCCTGCGGCCGTCGATGAATCTGCACCTGCGGAATCATCTGATGCAGAAGCTTCGGAAAGCGCTTCGGCCGACGAGCCAGCCTCAGAAGAGTAGGATTTAAACCTCCTACCAATAGCTTAGAATTTGAGAGGCCACCCATTGGGTGGCCTCTTTTTTTTGCCTAGGCAATCTAAATTTCAATTTGCAGATGGACTCCGATGCGTGGGCATATGGAAAGGGTGTGAGCAGATGCAGAAAAAAGTGGGGGAGGATAAAATTTGCCTATGGAAAGATTTAGGCAGGTTTTTAGGTCGGTGATTTTGGTGATGGGCTTTTTTGGCCTAAGTAAGATCACCGGTTTAATACGGGCACGCTTAGTAGCAGGCCGTTTTGGGGCTGGGGATGAGTTTGATGCTTTTACGGCGGCCAATCAGTTGCCTGAGCTATTTTTTGTTCTAATTGCGGGGGGTGCTTTGGCGGCCGCCTTTATCCCTATTTACACCGACTATTTAAAAGATGACAAGTTAAAAGAGGCGCTTAAGCTGACCCATAGCACCCTGTCGCTCGTTTTAATTGTGCTTGGCACCTTGGCTGGGATCGGGGCGCTATTTGCGACGCCGATTGCGGCCGTGCTTGTGCCTGACTTTTCCCCTGAAAAACAACAGCTAACGGCCGAATTGATGCGCATCATCCTGCTACAAACGATGTTTTTTGGCATTTCTGGGGTGATGTCCGCTTTTTTAAACGGGAATCAGCATTTCGCTTTGCCCGCTTTGGCGTCTGTCGCACTAGATGTTGGGTATGTGCTTGGCCTTTATCTGTTTGTTGATTGGCTGGGCTGGGGCATTCATGGGCTTGCGTGGGGAACAGTTCTGGGGGCGATCATGCACATCGCAATCCAGGTGCCGGCCTTGATTCAATATCGGTTCAGCTATCGGCCGACGCTTGATTGGAAGCTGCCCGGGACCCAGGAGCTTGTCCGTTTGATGGGGCCACGTTTGCTGACGCTTGGCACGATCCAATTTGCAGATCTTTTTATTGTACGGCTCACATCAGGACTTCCGGCCGGATCAACTTCAGCTTATTTCTACGGTTATTTTGTCATGCAGCTGCCGGAGACGCTTTTTGGGACGGCGATCGCCTTGGTTGTTTTCCCTACATTGGCGGAGATGTGGAACAACGGTGATATCGAAGAGATGAAGCGAACGGCGATGACCACGTTGGGCATCATTTGGACGCTAACCATCCCTTCGGCCGTGGCCGTTTTGCTGCTGGGGCAACCGGCGATCGTCTTATTATTGCAGGGTGGCGCATTTGATGAAAACACGACGACGATAGTCTATGGCATCCTGGTCTTTTTCTCATTGCGCATAGTCAGTGAGGCTTCGCTTGAAATTTTGGCACGGTTGCTGTACGCGCAACATGACACGTTTCGGCCGATGTTTGCCTACTTTGTTTGGCTCGCGGTCCAAGTTGGCTTCGCCTATTTGCTGGTAGGGTCGATGGGTGTTCAGGGGCTGGCGCTGGCGAGCACGCTGGCCTTTACGGTGCTATCGATTCTACTGTGGGGCATTAGCCGCTGGAAGTTGGGTCCGTTGGGTGAGGGGGTTGCTTTGGCAAGTGCCGGCCGAGCGATAGCCGGTGCAGTGGTCATGGCGGGCGCGATTTTGCTGGTCGGCCGCTATATCGACTCAACCTTCCCGTTTTTAGCGATTGGGGGAATCGTCGGTGGGTTGGTTTATATCGGGGTGACAATGCTGCTTGGCGGCCGAGAGATTCAAGACGCACTAGCTTTGGTTCGAAACCGTTGATGTAATGCTACATTTAGATTCAACCTAATCAAGATGATTAGGTGCGGTTTTTTAGATTGCGGATTGCTATATTTTTCTCAATCTTTCTGAGTAATATTTCACCTTCTGACATTGGCTTCTGACTCTCAATAAAACGCCAAACATCCTTTAATTCGCTGGGCCGGAATCCTGGACCACAACAGCCGCAAGAATGAAAAGTAAAGCCATGTTCGTATAAGATTTGAACTTTTTTCCATTGCTTTAAGTCTTTGTTCTTGGGAGCCTTAAAATCTCGTCCCATATCTGCCATTGGTTTTCCACATTGGGGGCATTTACAGATGCGCTCTTCACCAGGCTTTAATTGCAGATGGGCAGGTAGTTCCCACCGGCAAGTTTGTTTGAAGACTTTTCTGCACTCAAAACAAGCGAATGGCTCTTTGTATGGACCAAAATTAGCAAATCGGCACATTTTACTTACCCTCACCCTTTTCAATAGTGGCTGCAAACGATTTTATATGATCAAGGATTTCTTCTCGGCTATCTGAAATCGATAATATGGTTTTATAATTTTTCCCCTCAGCTAAGTTATATAAAAGTGGATAGATAGGCTTTGTTTCAGTCCAGAATTTTTCGCCAAAAAAGATCATCGGGCTTGGATAGCCGAAAACTTCAT
>JAHDEB010000223.1:2192-9798 GCA_020629055.1 Chloroflexota bacterium | reverse complement strand
GCAAATTGGCATGCGGTGATCGTGATCGATGCGATGGTGAGTAGGAGGAATAAACGTTTTCGGCCGGGAGTTTTCATCCGGCCGAATATATCAAAAATTAGAGGGGTGAAACTAAGCAGGGGATGAGCGTGCTACTCAAAATCGAGCGCCGATGAAGCTAAATCAGGGTCTGATTGACGCACGGCCGGATCATCAACGGTGCAAATAAACAAATTGTGACTAAAGCTGAGCGGCTCCAGGGCCAAGGCTTGCGTAGCAGGATCGACCGGTTTAAACGCGATAAAGCTCAGAACCCCGGTTAAAAATAAAAATAAGCCGATTTTGACAAACCATTCTTGCACGTCCGGCTTGATTAATTCAATGACCATTCCCTAAAGGTAGCAAACACCCGTATCTTTTTGTATAGGATATTGAGTCAATTGGGGCGAGCAGGACTATTTTCAGCTATTTAGGGACATTCTACTTATTCAGTAACTTGGCCTAACCATCTACATTGAATAGTGAATTCATCTCGCCTCTCGTTAAGTGGCTCACTAGAACACACCGTTTATGCAATAGGACCCTTGCCCATGTTAAGCCAATTTTTTGTTTACGAACACAACACCCCACTCGTCATCATCGCATTTGTGATTGCTGTCATCGCTTCATATGCTGTGCTCGATTTAGCCAGTCGCGTCGCATCATCCGAAGGATGGAATCGAACCCGTTGGCTGATAGCGGGTGCGGCCGTGATGGGGACCGGCATCTGGAGTATGCACTTTACCGCGATGTTGGCGTTCAAACCCCCAGTTGAAACGTACTACAATATTCCTGTCGTGATTATCTCGTGGCTCATCGCAATGATTCCGTCGGGGCTGGCTTTACATACCTCTAGTCAAGAAAATGTGACTTGGCCAAGTTTGATTTTCAGTGGTGTTTTGATGGGGGCCGGCGTCGGTGCCATGCACTATGTGGGGATGGAGGCGATTCGATTTCATGCGGATCTTACCTATCATCCGCCTACATTTTTGCTTTCAGTCGTCATCGCAGTAACAGCTTCAATTGTCGCCTTATGGCTTTCAATCAACTTTAAAGATGCCTCTTCAAGCTCATTAAATTGGCCAAAAATCGGCAGCGCTGTGGTTATGGGGGTTGCGATTACCGGATTGCACCATGTGGGCATGAATGCGGCGATTATCCGGCCGTTAAGCGGTGTGGCTCCCGATGGATACCCCTATTCTATTTCGATCGACTTGATCGGAACGATCGGGATTATCGGTGTAACGCTGATTGTTCTAGGCTTCGCTCTTGTGTGCTCGATCATCGATCAAAAATACCGGATGCAAGAAAAATCGTTGGCTTTAAGCGAAAGCGAGCTGATGAAATCAAACGAGCAATTACAACGTCACATCAAAGATATGGATTTGGCCCAAGAACTAATGCAAATGAGCATGTCTGTGCTTGATCCAGATGCACTGATTCAATCGATGGTCGAGCAGCTTTATGAGTCATTCGCCTTTTCTACTGTCGCCTTTTATAACTTCGAAGAGGGCAACCAGTTTAACCTGCATACATCTAAAGGAGACTCGACTCCTTTAGACCAAATTGATCGTATGCTGAATGCTTATCAAGTTGACGACGAAGATGAGATCGATGAGATTGATGCAGATGCTGAGCTTGAGGAGCCGAACGAAAATTTCATTTTTGCCCCGGTGGTCCACACCACCAGACCATTTGGCACAATCGTATTGGTCAAAAACGAGAATGAAATGTCAGAAGATCAGGATTTTGAATTTTTAGAGCTGGTGACCGATTGTATTGCGGTGGCATTGCAAAATGCGACGTCGTTCACCAATGCGGTACGGCTAGAGGCGGAAGCCAAGCAGGCCAGCAAAGCGAAGAGCGAGTTTTTAGCTAATATGAGCCATGAAATTCGGACACCGCTAAATGGGGTTATCGGAATGGCTGGGCTGATGATGGATACGAACCTGACGATTGAACAGGCGGAATATGCGTCGACCATTCGCAGTAGTGGCGATTCATTACTCACAATCATCAATGATATTTTAGATTTTTCAAAAATTGAAGCTGGGAAGATTGAGCTTGAAGAACAGCCATTTGATATTCGAGTATGTGTTGAGGAAGCGCTTGATTTACTGGTTTCAAAGGCGGAAGAAAAAGGGCTTGAGCTTCTGTTCGAGGCCCCGCTTGACCTGCCAACCCATGTGGTTGGTGATGTGACTCGGTTACGCCAAATTTTGATCAACCTGATCGGGAACGCCATTAAGTTTACGGCCGAAGGTGAGATTAAAGTTATGACGACGGCCGAGCTTGTTGGTGAAGGTCGGCACAAATATCACTTCATTGTCAGCGACACCGGTATTGGAATTCCTGAAGATCGGATAAACCGGCTGTTTCAATCGTTTAGCCAAGTAGACGCTTCAACCACCCGCAAGTTTGGTGGGACCGGCTTGGGCTTAGCTATCAGTAAAACTTTGGCTGAGCTGATGGGTGGTGAGATGTGGGTGACCAGTACCGACGGTGAAGGAAGTCAATTTCAATTTACGATTGAATGCGACTTGTCTCAAGATCCGATTTTGGGGCAGACCTTTAGATTCAATGATTCGCGCGAGTCTCTGGTAACGAAGCATATTTTAATTGTGGATGACAACGCGACCAATCGACGTATTTTAGAAAAGCAGATTTGTGGCTTTGGTGCGTCTTGCCAAAGCGTTGTATCGGCCGCTGAAGCGCTGAAAGTGCTGGACGGCGGTGCGAAATTTGACCTTGCCATCCTAGATATGCATATGCCTGAAATGGATGGGGCACATTTGGCGAAGGAAATACGAGAGGGTCGGCCGCAAATCGATATGCCACTTGTGATGTTGACCTCGATGGGGCAACCGCTCGAACCTGAATTCCGCCCCTTTTTAGATGCGAAGCTGAATAAACCGGTCAAAGTTTCCCATTTGATCACAACCCTGCTGCGTACTTTGAACAAAACGGCCGTTAAGGCGGGCAAAATAGAGCCGGATGAAAAGAAACGGGTGAGCCCAGAGTTTGCGCTTGAATATCCTTTGGCGATTTTGTTGGCCGAAGATAATGTCGTCAACCAAAAAGTAGCCCTGCGTATGCTCGAAAAATTAGGTTACAAAGCCGATGTGGCTTCGGACGGTCTAGAGGCGGTTCAATCGGTGCGTCGTCAGTCGTATGATTTGGTTTTGATGGATGAACAGATGCCGGAGATGGATGGTGTCACGGCTGCCAAAGAGATCATCAAAGAGTGGGGTGAGGATCGGCCGCTGATTATTTCAATGACGGCCAATGCGATGCAAGGGGACAAAGAGCGGTATTTTGCGGCCGGAATGGACGGCTATGTGAGCAAGCCGGTGAAAATCGAAATTTTGGCGAACGAGATTGAACGAGTCGTACAGGCTAGGATGAAAGCGGAATCTGCTTCATAAGCTGTATCGTTACAATTGGTTAAAAAATGATCAACCAATAGGCACTGGGGTAAAACCAAGATACCATTCAGCTTTCTAGGAGGAAAAGTTGATGAGCGACCTAGCGATTTTAAAGAGAAGGCATGCTTTGCTAGGGGAAAAAGCCCCGCTATTTTACGAAGAGCCGGTTCATATTGTTCGCGGTGAGGGAGTTTGGCTTTACGGCCCCAACGACGAAAAATATTTAGACGGTTACAACAATGTCCCTACAGTCGGCCATTGCCACCCCCATGTGGTAGATGCGCTGGCGAAGCAAGCGGGAAAGCTGAACGTACACACGCGCTATCTAAATGAAGAAATTTTAAATTATGGGGAAAGGCTAACAGCGACAATGGATGATTCTTTGTCACGGGCCTTTTTTGTGTGTACCGGCAGCGAAGCGAACGAACTTGCCATTCGGATCGCTCGGTGTGCCACTGGGGGGATGGGGATTATCGGCAGCGATGCGACCTATCACGGGAACACCTCGACGGTAATGGAGCTGGCAACCAATCGTAAAATGGGCGGCCCTAAACGAAAAAAATCAAATGTCCGCTCGGTGCCGTTTCCGCAGATGTATCGAGCCCCAAAAGGGATGTCTGAAGGGGCGTTGGCGCAGGCGTATGCGGCCGAGATTCAGGCTGCTATCGATGATTTTGAAAAACGGGGGATCAAGTTTGCCGGCATGTTGGTCTGCCCGATCTTTGCCAATGAAGGGTTGCCCGATGTGCCGCTGGGCTATTTCGAGCTGATGCAGCAAATTGTGCATGGTGCTGGCGGGGTCATCATCTTTGATGAAGTGCAGTCGGGTTTTGGCCGTACGGGCAGCATGTGGGGGTATGAAAACACCGGTATTGTGCCGGACATCGTCACGATGGGTAAACCGATGGGGAATGGGCATCCGCTGGCCGGGGTTGTTTGCCGGCCGGAGTTAGGGGATGCGTTCCATGCTGAATCGACTTATTTTAATACGTTTGGTGGGAATCCGGTTTCATGCGCGGTGGGGAATGCGGTGCTTGATGTGCTGGAGCAAGAGCAGTTGGTAGAACAGGCGGCCGAGGTGTCTGCCTATTTGCGCAGCGGATTGGATCTGTTAAAAAATGATTTTGATTTGATCGGGGATATTCGGAACAACGGCATGTTCTTTGCGGTTGAACTGGTCAAGAATCGGAAAAAGAAAAAGGCATCTAAGAAAAAACCGCTGCGCATAGTCAATATGATGAAAGAAAAGGGGGTTTTGATCAGCAGTATCGGGGCTGACCGGAATATCTTAAAGATCCGGCCGCCGCTGCCGTTTACAACGGACCATGCTGACATTGTGCTAGAAAAATTGACCGAATGTTTGATAGAAGTTGAAGGCTAAGAGCGGGCACCCATGATCGAAAGTTTGGCTAAACTTGCTCAGAATGCCCTGCGTCACTGGCCGCTATCGGTGAGTGATCTTGAGCTGATAAAGTATCGAGAAAATGCTGTATTTCGGGTTAACACGACCGGCGGTGAGCGGTACGCACTGCGCATCCATCGGCCGGGATATGTTTCGCAAGCAGCGATCAACTCCGAGCTAGAATGGATGGCGGCGCTGTCAACGGCTGGATTGGATGTGCCGCGCGTTGTCCCTACGCTAAACGGTGAACTTCTCATTACCCAATCGGATCCAGATGTGCCAGAACCACGAGTCGTTGACCTGTTTGAATGGGTTGATGGGGATATTTTGCGCGTCCACCTGGATCGTGCGATTGAGGCAAATGACAGGGCTGAAATCGTCAGGTTGTTTGAACAAGTCGGTGAAACGATGGGGCGGCTGCACAATCATGCATGCGAATGGAAAACGCCAGATGGTTTTGAACGCCCGGCATGGGACCTGGAAGGGTTTGTCGGGGAACGGCCGTTTTGGGGCCGTTTTTGGGAGCTGGAACTTTTATCGGCCGAACAAAAAGATCTGATGAGACGGGTGCGACAGCGGCTGAGCCAAGATCTCGCAGTCTATGGTTCGACCCGTGACAATTTTAGCCTTATTCACGCTGACCTAAATTTTGATAACGTGATGGTCGAGGGTGACAAAGTCCGGCCGATTGACTTTGATGATGCCGGCTTTGGGTGGCATCTGTTTGATATGTCCGTCACGCTCAATCATCTATTTTTTGACCGACTAGAACCGCTGGCGACCGGTGCACTGGTTGCGGGCTATCGGCGCGCACGGCCGATTTCAGATGCGGAGCTGGAACATTTGCCGCTGTTTATGACGATGCGCAGCTGTAGCTATCTGGGGTGGATTCGTGACCGACAAGAGGTGTCAGAAATTATTGAGCGAGCACCAAAGCTAATCGAAAATGCCTGCCGCGCGGCCGAGGCTTATCTAGCCAAATAAACTGCGACTTCCCTTTGAAAATCTACCCCTTCCTCTCAACAAAAAATACAAAATAATTGAGATTGGAGAGCTTGTAAAAAGAGGCTGCTTCCGATAAAATAGAACACAAGTTCTGTTTTGCGCATTTAAGAAATAGCTGAGGAAAAAGAGATGGATGTAAGAGATTATCAGGCAAAATCAGGGAGTTTTGTGCCGGTATGGACTTTGGAAATACAAACCGTTATTGAGGATGTAGATAAGATTCTTGATGCGATTATTGAGGTGAACCCATTGAAGTATGGCCGTTACGGCCGTAACGGAAGCATTTCTGCTGTGGGCATGGAAACGGCCCAACCAGAAGCGGACTCAACGACACAAAATCATGTGGCAGGATTTGTTTTAGGCGGTGTTGAGACCTATCCGATGGTTGAATTAAAGATCATGATTGAACGAGATTTGGCTGTTTTAGAACAGGTGATGGATGCGGTTCACTATGTTCACCACTACGAAGAGCCGGTCATTCTTCTAAAAGAAGCTTGGGCCAGTCGGGCGAACTACGATCCAAATAATGACAACCCAAACCGATGGTGGAACAACGGGCGTGGGTTGCCGAACAAAATTAAGTCGATATCTGGTAAGGGGCAGGCGACAAGGTAGGAAAAAGGAACATTGTCTAGAAAAAGCTAATTATTGATAGTTTTCCCCTGTGAAGTCCCAACCCGCTAATTCAGGGTGTTCAACCCCTAACTTGGTTAACAGCACCTTGATTTGCGTGCGGTGCTCAATGCCGTGATAAAGTGCTTGTAGTATCGTCGTCCAGTTGTAATAGGTGTAGGGCTTGTCGTCCATTAAGCGCTCTTTGCGACTGTGTGGATCACTTTTGCTGGCCAGCTCAAGCAGACGTTTGCCGGAGATGCGGGCCATTTTTAGGAGCTCATCCATTGACATAGCGGACCAATCGATCTCATCGGCCCAAGGGAATTCACCGGTGAGATGACGCACATAATATCCTTCAGCGCTGATCAAATGCTCAAGCGTCGGCCGGATCGTGCCATAGACGCCGTCGGCTTGAACCTGCAGCTGATCGTCTGTTAATTGGCTACAGATTTGAATGACAATTACGTTGGCCCATAGATTATATTCAAACATTTTGTCGATTGTTTCGGCTGTTTTAATTTCCATGATGTTCTCCTCTGCCTTGTGCGTTAGCAGGGGATAAATAGGTGCTAACCGATTGGCTTTCAGCTATTATAGCCGATAGCAGGAGAAGAAATATGTGTGGTCGATTTGCCCTTGATGACGACGGTGAAAATCTACAAGCTGAATTTGGTTTAGGCGAAGTGCCTTATGTGGTGCCCCGTTTTAATATCGCCCCAACCCAGCCGGTGGCTGCGATCGGTATTAGTCGCGCGGGGCAGCGAGGTTTGACCCATTTTCATTGGGGATTTATCCCTTCGTGGGCGAAAGATGGATCGATGGCCGGCCGGATGATCAATGCACGGGCTGAAACGGTTGGTGAGAAACCATCTTTCCGGAACGCGTTTAAACGGCGGCGCTGTATTATTCCTGTTTCCGGCTTTTACGAATGGAAGAAAACAAAAGACAAGAAGCAGCCGGTCTATATCCATCCGAAGCACCCTGAGAAAAAGTTTTTTGGGATGGCCGGTTTGTGGGAAAAATGGGAGTCTGACGATGGGAGTGAAGTGCGCTCATGCACGATACTGACGACGACGCCTAATGATTTAATGGCGAAGGTGCATAATCGCATGCCCGTGATCTTGAACCCGGCCGACTATGA
>JAHDEB010000223.1:0-2092 GCA_020629055.1 Chloroflexota bacterium | reverse complement strand
CAGCGAAAATGGCTAAAAACTGAAGCGAGCGCTGCAAGCCAAATTGGTCAGCCAGCCAACCGGTTAACGGTGGTGTAAAGGCGGATAGCAGGGCTGAGACCCCAAATACAAAGCCAACTTTTAACCCGACCATTTCTCCATTAGAAAGTTCACCCCCCATCGCCAAGGTGACGGGGAAGAGCACGACAACGGCCGCGCCAAAAATGATGACAAAGATAAACGGATAAGGGCCGATGTCGAAGGTAAATAGCAATAGCGAAATACCTGCGATTACGGCGCAGGTCGCAAATTGCACCCGGCCGCCGATTTTGTCGAACGCCCATCCCCCCAGCGGCTGAGCCAAAAAGCCGACAAATAGCATGATGGTGGATATCGTCCCGGCCTGCGTGATCGTCCAACCCTTTTCGATTAGGTAAGTCGGCAAAAAGATCAGGACCCCTCGGTACATCATGAGCATAAAGCCGATGCACAGCGCTAACACCCACAAATCTCGGCCGAGTTTGATGTTGGAAAGTTTGATATCGTTTCCGCCGGTTTCAAGCTGCGGTAAAAAGATGGCTAGCAAAACGATAATGAGCACGGCCGGGATAATCAGCATAAACACGGTGGTGTTCCAGGCAAACAGAGAGAGTAAAAAGGTAACCGCAATCGGCACAGTAAAGTTGCCAATTGAGCCGCCGATGCCGTGAATGCCCATAGCGCGACCTTTGGCATCACCAAATGTGTAAGTGATGAAATTAGTCGATTGGGCGTGAAAGGTCCCTTGCCCGATGCCATAAACCACAAAGCCTAGAAACAACATCCAATAAGCCGGTGATAGCCCGACGATGAGCAGGCCAACGGCAAACATGCCGAACCCAAATAGCATCACCAACTTTTGCTGGGCATACCGGTCGGCCAAATAGCCCAAAACCGGCTGCAAAAAGCTAGGCATGATGGAAGCCGCCATCCCTAAAAGCCCTGCAAAAAAGAAATCGAGTTCGAATGCAGCAATGAGCGTTGGCAATAAGAACGGGAGCACCAGCCCATAAAAATCATTAAACATGTGGCCCGTTGTGAGCGTGGCTAAAAGGGCGTTTGAACTGTCTTTGCGGACAGGGCTGATGGTGGTCATTGTCTACCTCGTTTTAAGCTAAAAGTTTGCAAAAGGGAGTATACTCATCTGAATCATGACAATCTATCGACAACAAGACAAAGATTTGTCTCAAAGCGACAATGTTAAGGCTTCCCCGCCGCCACACTCGAAGGTGTATTTCAACTCTGGGGTGTTCGAAACCCCATGGCACAAGCATGAACAGCATCAATTGATTTATGCTCAAAGTGGGGTGATTCATATTCAAACGGAGCTGAAGCAGTTTTTACTACCGGCCCATCATGGGCTTTGGATCCCGGCCGGAATCGGACACCGACTTCATTCGAGCACAACGACTCTAAAAGTGTGGTCGATGTATTTTGAACCTGAAACATCGGACCCCCGTGACCTGGCAGGGATTCGTGTTTTCCCCATGCCCCCTCTGGCTCATGAAATGATGATGTTTAGCCATCGTTGGCTGGGCGAAAGTGGGACAAACGCTTTGAAAGAGAGCTATTTTCAAACGATTCGTTTGCTTGTTTTTGATTGGTGCAAAGCGTCTTTGTATTTGGAACTCCCTCTCCCTAAAGATCCATTAATCACAGACGTAACCGGTTTTGTGCTAGACCATTTAGATCAGCCGCTTCGTTTAAACGATGTCGCAGATCGATTTGGTGTGTCGGGGCGGACCTTGATTCGCCACTTTCAAGCTGATTTGGGGATGACGTTTGGCCGGTATGTTCAGGTTGCGCGTATGGCGAAAGCGGCCGAGCTTTTAACTCATCCTGCTGCGATGGTGACCGAGGTAGCCTTGGCGGTCGGGTATCGCAGCCCTAGCTCTTTTAGCCAAGCGTTTCAGCTGTTGTTGGGGCAAACGCCGTCGGAATATTTGCAGGGCAAGCGCCGTTTGGCCTAGGGTTTTTCCAAAGTCATTTGTTTTTCTTGGGCAAGTCTTCGACATGCCTGATTGTTCTTTCTAATGTCTAGGTTTTGGCGCTTTAACGCCAAAACCTAGACATT
>JAHDEB010000222.1 GCA_020629055.1 Chloroflexota bacterium | reverse complement strand
GACTACCGACTACCGACTACCGACTACCGACTACCGACTACCGACTACCGACTATTCTCTATCCCACCGTTCAGATACCTCATCTTGGACCAATCGTCGTTGTAGCCTGGCGGGAATCCAATTGCGAATGGCATAGATAAAGCGCATCTTCCGGCCGCTGACGACGAAGGTTTTCTTTGCTTTAAACGCTTTCCAGACATCGTCTGCTACCTCTTCGGCCGTTGTTGCGGCCAGCCCTTCAAATGTTTTGACATACTCCATCTCGGCCGCTTTTTTAAACGGGGTATCACTGATCGCGGCCGGGCATACCACCATAATGCGCACACTTTTTTCCTGCATCACCATTTCTTCTTGCAAGCATTGGCTAAAATGAGACACAAACGCTTTGGTCGAGGCGTAAACAGAAAATTTTGGAACATGTGTAAAAGCCGAATTCGAAGCGATATTAATAATCGTTCCATCGTCGCGCGGAACCATGTCTTGCAAAAAAAGTTTGGTCATGCGGAAAACATTCAGAACGTTTAAATTCAGCATGTTTAACTCTTTGTCCATCTCATTTCGATGGAAATAGCCAAACACGCCGATCCCCGCGTTGTTGATTAACACATCAACGACCCGATTTTGGGACTGGGCCCAGTCATACACCTTTTGTGCACCGTCTTCTGTTGACAGGTCAACCGCGAGCGTGTCAATTTTGACCCCATCGATCAATGATTCAAGCTTCGCCTTTGCCGTCGCCAATTCATCTTCTAGCAGCGACGCCCACATAATGCGATAACCGTTTTGAGCAAACTTTTTCGAGATGGTATAGCCTATTCCGCTGGAACCACCGGTAATTAAAACTGTTTTCATTGGTACTCAAAACCTGACTGGTTTTTAAAACCAGTCAGGTTTAAAAATGTTACATTCTTGCCACACCAAATGTGTTGGGGTGCAGCTCTCTACGCTGCGCTTCATCGGCCGTGGCTAACAAAAACGCCAAGACCTTGCGCGTATCCCGTGGGTCAATAATTCCGTCATCTAGCAGCCAACCAGAGGTAAAGAACGCATCTGACTGACTGTTAAAAACTCGAATAATCTCTTTTTCTTGGGCGTCCAACATTTCTGGTGGAATCGTTTGTCCTTTTCGGGCCGCACTCGCTTCCATCACAATGCGCATCGTTGTGGCCGCTTGCTCGCCTCCCATCACACCGGTCTGTGCGTTGGGCCAGCTGAGCAAAAAGTCCGGCTCGTAAGCCCGGCCGCACATCCCATAATTGCCCGCACCGAAACTAGCGCCAATCATCAAAGTGATTTTGGGGACTGTGGCATTGCTCACCGCCTGGATCATTTTTGAACCGTGCTTAATCATCCCACCTTGTTCGTAGACGGTACCAACCATGTAGCCGGTTGTATTTTGCAAAAAGATGAGCGGGGTGTTTGATTGGCAGTTCAGCTGAATAAATTGAGCCACTTTGGTCGCCCCTTCATTGTCTATCGGCCCGTTGTTGCCGATAAACGCACATGGGAAGCCATGGACGTTGGCCTGCACGCAGACGGTCGCGCTGCCGTATCGACTTTTAAACTCAAGCAAGTCTGAGTCATCAACCACTCGGGCGATCACCTCTTTGACATCATAGGGCTTCCTGTAGTCAGTTGGAACGATGCCGGCCAACTCATCCGCGCTATATCGTGGCTCTCTAAAAGATGGGGCGGTTCGGGGATGGGCCGTTTTGGTGTGCCAGTTTAATTTTTTGACCACTTCGCGCCCCAAACGGATACCGTCTGTATCGTTTTCGGCCAAATATTCAACTAGCCCAGAGATCGTTGCATGCATTTCAGCGCCGCCTAAGTCGGCCGCCTCTGCAACTTCACCCGTGGCCGCTTTAACCAGTGGGGGGCCGGCCAAGAATGCTTGCCCACGGCCGCGCACGCCGATGACCACATCGCTCATGCCGGGGAAGTAGGCACCACCGGCCGTCGATGAGCCATGCAGTACAGTGATAACCGGACAACCGGCCGCGCTGAGCTTGGCGAATTTCTGAAACAGCGATCCCCCTTGAATAAAAAGCTGTACCCGATATTCAAGCAGATTGGCACCCGCGCTCTCAACCAAGTGAATGAACGGCAGCTTGTTTTCAAGGGCGATTTCTTGGCAGCGATTGATTTTTGCTCCGCCGATTTCGGTGATAGCACCCGCATTAATTCCGCTGTCTGTGGCACAAATCACGCAGCGAACCCCGTTCACAAAGCCGATACCACAGATCATGCTTGCTCCTGGAATCGATTTTTCACGTTTGCTCGTATCTCGCAGGTATCCGGCCATATTGCCGATCTCTAAAAACGGTGCCCCAGGGTCTAACAGTCGAGCCACTCGCTCACGAGGCATGATTTGCCCTCGTTTTTCAAACTTCGGCCGAGACTTGTTGCTTGCGGCTTCTGCGCGAGCTTCTAATTCCCGGGTCTGTTCAATTAAGGCAAGCATTTCGGCGCGATTGGTTTTAAACGCCTCGCTATTGGTCGAAATTTGGGATTCAAAAATAGTCATTGGTCTTTATTTCCAACTTTGTATATTTTGTCGATGTTCAAGCAGGCTTTTTTTAAGCTCGGTTAGCTCGCTGAGCTTTGTGTCGATTTCAGCCACACGCCTATCAATGAGCTCGGTTAAGCGCTCGGCTTGGGCCGATTCGACTTGGCTATCCGGCAATAGATCGTACAACTCAACAACCTCTTTGATCTCTTCAAGGTCAAATCCGGCCGCTTTGCCACGCAAAATCAATTTTAAGCGGCCGCGCTCTCGACGGGTGTAAAAACGTTGACCACCTTCTGTCCGGCCGGGGGAGATCATGCCGCGCTCTTCGTAATACCGGATTGTTCGCGTAGTCACATTGAGTTCATCCGCTAATTCACCGATGGTGATCTTTAATACCGATTGACTGTCATTGATTGGTCCGGTCATCCTGAAATGCTACTTCACGTTTACGTAAAGAGCAAGTTGACGGTCGGAGGCAGCTGTCTTAGGATTTGTGCTCTAGCAGGAGGGGGTAAGCAACACTCTAAAAGCCTGAGATAACATTATAAAGCTGTGGAGAGGAGAAAGAAAAATGCAGAACTATAAAAATTTGACCGATGAAGAGTTAGAAACACAAGTTAAACGGTGGAAAATAATTCAAACGATCGCCTTGGTCCTTTTTGGCCTTGGTTTCGTCGCTTGGCTTTTTATCGACTCGTGGCGAAGCAATTCGATGATTTTTATTTTGTTATTTGGGTTTATCAGTACCTTTATTTTGTTTGTGGGGCAGGGACCGCGCCAAATGGAAGCTGAGCTTAAAGAGCGTCAGGCAAGTTGAGCTAGAAGCTATAGGCTACTTTTTCTATGCTATTGAGATCGACAAAGTTGATCAACTTGTTTTAGTAACGTGGGGATGCGGAAATTTCCATGCATATTTTGAATATGGGTAGCTGCAATGTTTAGCTCAATCCCGGCCGACGTGATAAACAACGGGGTTTTACTGCTGCCACGCGTAATTTCAGCAGTTGCTTGATTCCCTTTGAAACGCTTTTTTGCGACCCCGATCACAGCCGCCTGCCGACCATACTGCTCCCACAGATACGCTCCCAATGCCATCTTCTGTTGATCATCTAGATAAACATAGCCATCGACAATTAAAACGGTTGGCAATGCTGGAAGCTGATCAATAAGTTGAGTTAAGCAGGGCAGTTCTCGCTTATAAAATTGGCCAGACTGATAAGGCGCAACCTCCTCTATGTTTGCTGAAAACGTTTGAATAATGGTGTCTGATTCCCAATCATCAAACAGGATCCCGGCCGCCAGCGCGTGGTCAGCCCGGTAGTCGACATCCATGCAAAAATATCGGGGCGTTTGACTCATGAGTTGATTCACACATGCCTCAACAATTCTTTTTTGTTGAACTCATGCACTTCTGTATACGGCTCCCACCATTCAATCACACCTGAATCCAGTTCGTCCTGCAGTATTGTTTTTCCCGTCATCGTGTCAAAATCGGGGTCGGCCGCGTGGGCCATCATCTTCTTTAAATAGTTTATATTTGCCTCGATTAGTTTTTTAGAGAAACCGCCCTTCTTAATCTTATCAATTGAACAATGGCAGGGGAAAATGAAATCAATCTCCTGATTTTTTAGCCGCTCCAGCTCATTCAGTTGGGTTTCGGCCGAAGCAAAGCCAAAGTCGAAAAACCAAAGCGGGTCTTCCAAAATATCATTGGCGATAAATATCTTTTCATCTGGCAATAACACGCCTAAATGCCCCGCTTCATGCACTTTATACTCATGCAGTTCAACTTTTAGGTCACCAAGCCATAAATCTAAGCGCCCTTCAAAAACCAAATTAGGCGGCTCAACCTTAAACGCATCGTAGTCACTGTATTCACCCGCTTCAAACACCGCTTTTTTCTTAAGCATCATGTCTCGCGTATGTTTATGGCCGATGATGACCGAGTCGGCATAAGCATGATTGTCGATGATATGATCGACATGCCAGTGGGATGACACGAGGGTGAAATGGGTAATTTGATGGGTTCTTTCTAAATACTCTCGTACCCAAGTGCCTTGCCCCGGCCGGGTCATCGAATCGATGACGATCGCTCGGCCGTTTTTATGCAGCGCATAAGTACCGCCCCCCAAACGCATGTCTAGCATTGGGTCTTCTGGGTGTCGTCCCCAGTAAAAGCAGGTCAAGTAATCCCGAATTTCTACTACCTCAATTTTATGCTCCATATTGATCACCTCTTGTGTCATTAAATACCATTTGATCTCCTTTATTTAATCTCCTTTGTTTTTAACGATTAGGGTCCCAATGCTCCGCCGTATTACGCAAAATGCCAACCCCTTCAACTTCACCCTTAATTATATCTCCGGTTTTACTCTAGCTTGCCGTTTAAAAATAGGTATGATTCATCTAAATTTTAAAAATGGAGAGATTGTCAGCCACTTCTTCCGACGAAGCTGATAAAGATACCTATGGAATCGTACGATCTGATTATTCGAAATGGGACAGTTTATGACGGGCTAGGAGGAGCTCCTTTTGTTGCTGATATCGCGTTAGAGGGGGAGTTGATCGCGCATATCGGCCCAAACTTGGCCGGAACGGCTGAACTTGAAATCGATGCGAAAGACATGGCGGTCGCCCCTGGCTTTATCAATATGCTAAGCTGGGCGGGTGAACCATTGCTCCATGACGGCCGCTCGCAAAGCGACATACGCCAAGGGGTAACCTTAGAGGTCATGGGAGAAGCGTTTTCTTTTGGTCCAATTACGGATGAAATGGCGAATCAAGAAGGTGGGGTGATGGGGCGCAATTTTGATTATAGCTACGAGGTGCCATGGCGATCTTTGCGCGAATACCTCGACCATTTAGTCGATTTAGGTGTCTCATGCAACGTAGCTTCGTATGTAGGGACTCACACGCTGCGCATCAATGTGATGGGGTTTGATGACCGGCCGCCGACGGCTGAAGAGCTGGAGCAAATGTGTCAGCTCGTACGCGAATCGATGGAAGGGGGAGCGGTCGGCATGTCAGCCGCACTCGTCTACCCACCGGCCGGGTACGCCAAAACCGATGAGCTGATCGCGCTATGTAAAGTGGTTGCTGAATATGACGGGGTGTACGTCAGCCATCTGCGCAGTGAAGGGGATTCATTTTTAGAGGCGCTTGATGAGTTTTTGACCATCCTGCGTGAGGCAAACGTACGGGGTGAAATCTACCATCTAAAAGCGGCCGGACACGCCAATTGGCATAAGATGGATAAGGCGATCAAAATGATTGAAGCGGCGCAGGCTGATGGGTTAGACGTCACGGCCGACATGTATTTATATCCGGCTGGAGGTACCGGATTACGGTTTATCGTGCCACTGTGGGCCCATGATGGTGGGGTAGACGCGTTGCTCGAACGACTAAAAAATCCTGCGACTCGTGAACGGATCAAAGCGGAAATGGGGGTTGCTTCGGCCGATTGGGAAAACTTCTGGGCGGCGGTTCAATCTCCGGCCGATATTTTAATCGCCCAGTGCAACAACCCTGATTTGCGCCATTTAAATGGACAGTCGATCCAAGAAATCGCTGATGCGCGTGGGGTTGCGCCGATTGATGCGGCACTTGATTTAATCATTGAAGATGGTGGAAACACCTCCGCTATTTATTTCATGATGACGGAAGAAAATATCGAAAAGCAGATCAAGCTCCCCTGGGTAAGCTTTGATTCTGATGCCGGTTCGATTGCGCCAGAAGCACCTTTTCTCAATTCGACCCCACATCCGCGTACCTATGGGAATTTTGCCCGTCTTTTAGGCAAATATGTGCGTGATCGGCAAGTGATTCCGTTGCAAGAGGCTGTACGAAAACTAACGAGCTTTCCAGCTGAGGTATTGCACCTTAAAGGGCGGGGGCAGTTGTCGGCCGGTTATAAAGGGGACATCGTTATTTTTGACCCAGAATCAGTTCAGGATCACGCGACGTTTGCTGATCCTCATCAGTACAGCACCGGTGTGCGGGATGTGCTGGTTAACGGCACCTTGGTCTTGCAAAACGCTGAGCATACCAATGCTCGGCCGGGGCAGGTTGCTACGCCTAATAACCGCTAGGATATAAATAGCCATGCTATAAACGACGCCCTTCGGGCTAAAACAGGCCTGTGTTGATCGGAGATGCGGCCGTTAAACCCCCATCAACTACATAAACTTGCCCTGTGGCAAAAGCGGATTCATCACTGGCAAGCCAAACGGCCATGGCTGCGATGTCTTCCGGCCGCCCAAAGCGCCCAACCGCATGCCGATTCTTCGCATCTTTCTCAGCCGCTTTCGGGTCGTTTGAAAGGGCAAAAGCGGCGTCCGCCATCCCGGTCATAATCCAACCCGGGGCGATGGCGTTACAGCGCACCTGCGGTCCGTGATCAACCGCTATCGAGCGGGTTAACCCATGTACAAACGCCTTAGATGCGTTGTAAATGGCAAGTCCCGGATCTGCGTTCCGGCCACTGATCGAACCGATGTTGATAATCGATCCGGCCGCTCCATTTTGCCCCATGATAGGGATCATCGCTCTACAAGTCATAAACAACCCTTTCGCATTGACCCCCATTAACATGTCCCAATCTTCGTCGGTCGTTTCAAGCACCGTCTTTTCAATTTGCACACCGGAATTGTTGACCAATATGTCAACGGTGCCGAACTCACGCACCAACGCAGCACGCAATTCGTCTACGGCCGATCGTTTGGACAAATCGGCCGTCACCCACTGCGCCTCGCTTGGCAACTCTTCTGGCCGGGGACCACGGCCACAGGTCATTACCTGCGCTCCTTCTTCCAAGAATTTGTCAACAATTCCCCGGCCGATCCCTTGCCGGCCGCCAGTGATTAAGGCGGTTTTGTCTCTAAGTCGATCCATAAAATTACCTCAGCTGATATAAATCGCTGTATTTTTGCTCCACATAGTCCAAATAAGGCTCAGCATTCAGTCGTTCTCCTCCCATCTTCACAAGCAGTTCGTCGGGTGAGTAAGCCCGGCCGTGCCGATACATATTTTCGATCAGCCAGTCGAGTAGCGGCCTGTAACGCCCCTCTGCCAAATTTACAGCAAGATCGGGAAGCTGTGAATGTGCTGCCTGAAACACCTGAGCAGACATGATGTTCCCGATCGAGTAGGCGGGAAAGGTCCCCATCTGCCCAAAGGCCCAATGAATGTCTTGTAAAACGCCCCGACTGTCATCAGGTGGCTCAACGCCTAGATACTCAACCATTTTTCGACGCCATACATCAGGTAAATCGTTAACGGATATCGACCCATCAAGCAGCCCCATTTCAATTTCAAAGCGAAGCATGATATGAAAGTTGTATGTAACTTCGTCCGCTTCAACGCGAATCAGGCTCGGTTCTACATGGTTTATAGCGCGATAGAACTGCTCGGCATCGGCTTCGTGTAATTGTGTTGGAAAGTTGTCTTGCAGCTCTTTGAAATGAAGTTTCCAAAATTGTCGACTCCGGCCGATTTGATTTTCCCATAATCTGGACTGAGATTCATGAGCACCGAACGATGTTCCCCCAACTGCGTATTGACTTAAAAAATCTGTCGCCAATGGAGTCCGGGCAAGTTGAGGATCAATTCCCTGTTCGTAGAGCGCATGCCCCGTTTCGTGAATCATCCCGAACAAACCACCGGCTAAGATGTCCGGTTTGTACCGATTAGTAATTCGGACATCATTGCTGGTAAACGAGATTTCAAAAGGGTGGGGAGAATCTGCATGTTGACCGCGGCCGATATCGTACCCTAGCTTCTCAGCAAGTTGAATACAGTATGCCCGCTGTTGGTCGGCCGGATAATCTCCCTTCAAAATCTCGATTGGCATTTGCACATCGCTGGTTACAATTTGATCTAGCAGCGGTTTAAGTCTGTTTTTCAACTCTGCAAACATCGTTTTTAACCGGGTTACAGTCATTCCCGGCTCGTAACGGCGTAGCATGGCATCATATGGATGCCCATCACCATAGCCAATCGCAGCGCACATCTCTTGGTTAAGCGCGACGAATTTTTCAATATAAGGAGCAAATTGTGCAAAGTCGTTATTTGCCTTTGCTTGCACCCAAACTTTTTCAGCCACAGATCTGTTTCGGGCGTGCTCCTCAAGAAGTGCGGCCGGGACTCTACGTGATATGTCGTAAGCCTCACGCGTTTGTTCAACCATACGAAACCTGTAACTGCTCTTCGACTCACTTGCGACTGCCCGCTCGGCCTTTGCGATTAGCTTTCCAAACTCATCGGCCGTTAGCCTCTCTTGGGCTAGTTTTGACAATGTGCCCAACTGCATTCCTCTCGTTTTCGCACCAGAGGCTGGCATATTGCTGTTGGCATCCCAATTAAGAATATTAATCGTGCACAACAGGTCGTTGATTTCTCCAACGTAATCTAAGAAGTTTTCAAAGTCGCTCATGGGTTTTTACTTTTTACGAATAAATTCTCTTATTTAATGGGCAATCATCACGTGCCGAATGGCCGTGTAGGCATCGAGCGAATATACCGACATATCACAGCCGGTGCCAGACCCTTTCATTGCCGCCCACGGCATTTCAGGGCTAGCCACCCCGTGCGTATTGACCCATGTAAATCCGTAGCGCAAGCGACTGCTAACCGCCATCGCCCGGCCGACGTCTTTGGTCCACACCGATGATGCCAACCCATAATCACTGGCATTAGCCCACTTGACCGCCTCATCCGCATCACTAAATCTTGATACGGTCACAACCGGCCCAAACACTTCACTACAAGCGATCTCAGCATCGTTATCCACGTTAGCAACCACCGTCGGCTCGTAGAAAAAGCCTGATCCAGAGCCGTTTGAGCCACCGGTTATCACTTCGGCCGATGATCGTGCCCGATCAACAAAACCAGCCACACGGTCGCGCTGTTCGGCCGAAATAATCGGACCCATCTCAACCCCATCTTCCTGCTGACGACCGATCTTGATAGAACCAACTGCGCTGGCTAAACCGGCCACAACTTTGTCGTAAACCCCATCTTGCACCATGATGCGGCATGGCTGGGCGCAGTCTTGACCCGCATTAAAGTATGATCCCCCACGAATTGTCTCAACCACCCCGTCGATGTCCGCATCATCAAAAACGATGACCGGTGCTTTACCGCCTAGCTCAAGATGCACGTGCTTAATTTTGTTCGATGCGGCCCGCATCGCCGCCATACCCGTTGCGGGTGAGCCGGTAATGCTAATCCCCTCAACATCGTTTGAATTGATGAGTTGATCCCCAATGCTTGGCCCCCGGCCGAAAATGACGTTGACCACACCTTTCGGCAAAATTTCGTTCATGATTTCTGCAAAGCGCAGGGTTGAAAGGGGTGTTAGCTCAGATGGCTTGAGCGTGACGGTACATCCGGCCGCCAGCGG
>JAHDEB010000221.1 GCA_020629055.1 Chloroflexota bacterium | reverse complement strand
CTACTTCTCCCGCTCTTCAGACCAGCGGTGATTGCACTGCCGACAGCGAAACCAATTCGTTTCTTTTAACTCCGCCTGCTTGTCAAAATCATCGGCCGTGCTCGATGTCGGCTCGGCCGCCTGCCATTCACCACACGCTGGGCAGCGGACCAAAATCTGCCGACTGTCCGCCTTTTGCTGATCGAGTGAAGGTCCATCGATGTGGGGCAAGAAGACAAAATAAAGCACAGCCGCAACCGCCAAAGCGATCGCGCCAATCCATAAACCGATCATCAGCCCGCATCCCCCACGGCCGACAACTTATCTCGCATCGCCTCCGGAATTTCAGCCGAAAGGTGCGTTTGTTGATCGGTGTAAACCCAAATAATCTCGCACACAGTCACCGGCTCTTCGATACCTGGCCGAAAAATGGCTAAATCCCAAGTCAGGCTACTGCGCCCAAACCGGCCGATTTTGACACACACATCCAGCATATCGTCAGCCCTTGCCGGTTGTTTGAGCTCCATCGTCACTTTGACCACGTGCCAGTCAAACCGATCTCGCTCCGCAAAATCGGCCGCGTAAACAAGACCGGCCGCACGCAAATACTCAGTCAGGGCCACATCAAAATAAGCGAGATAGTTCGCATTAAATACGATACCTTGATAGTCAACTTCACCAAAGCGAACGCGCAGCGAATGAGAATACGGGTAATCAGATCGGGTCATCTTTTTAAACGTTGTAAAAATCGCAGTCGGTCACATGATCGTTGACCATGCCACAGGCCTGCATAAATGCGTAACAGATCGTCGGCCCCACAAACGAGAATCCCCGCTTTTTAAGCGCCTTCGACATCGCTTGGGACTGCTCCGTTTCGGCCGGAACCTCCCCTCGGGTTGACCAACTATTTACCACTGGCTGTCCGCCTACAAATTGCCAAATCCACTCGTCAAAAGAGCCAAATTCGTCTTGTATCGCTAAAAATGCCCGGGCGTTTTTCACAAAAGCATTGACCTTTAATTTGTTCCGTACAATGCCCGGATTTTGCAACAGTTCAGCGATCTTCGCCTCATCGTATTGAGCGATTTTTTTTGCATCAAAATTATCAAAGGCGGCAATATAATTTTCCCGCTTCCGCAAAATCGTGATCCAGCTAAGCCCAGCCTGCGCCCCTTCCAAACAAATCATCTCGAACAGCTTGCGCTCATCGTGCTCCGGCCGCCCCCACTCCTCATCATGATATTGAATGTAAAGCGGATCATCTCCGCACCAACCACATCGTTTTGGTTCCATTGTGCCTCTCATGTTTTCAAGCCGCTTATCCACTCGGTGCCGTTCGATCCATTAAATCGGGGTCATATTCACGCAGTCGCGGGAAACGCCATGCAACCCAAGCGGTCATCGCCACCACAGCAACACCACCGGTAAAAATAGCCACAGGCGCGCCAAAAGCGGCCGCCACCAGCCCCGCTTCAGCTTCGCCCAACTGGGGGCCGCCCATAAAAAAGATCATGCTAATGCTTGTCGCCCGGCCGCGCAAATGGTCCGGTGTCACCACTTGACGCATCGTTTGGCGAATCACCATCGAAACAGTATCACCCACGCCGGTCAGCGCAAACATCAAATAAGAGACCGCGAAAATGGGCGAAATCCCAAACAAAGCGGTTGCCAGTCCGTAAACCCCAACCCCGGCCAACATCACTTTACCCTGATTTTTTAGATCTCGAATCCACGCCATCGTAAAGCCGGTCACAAACGCCCCGAGCGGCTGGGCGGTTACCAAAACCCCGTAGCCGCTTGCGTCTAAGCCTAAAACCTCGACCGCAATAATCGGCAACATGGTGCGAGCAGAGCCAAATAATGTGGCGAAAAAGTCGAGCAACATCGATCCCCACAACACTTTTTCGTTGTAGGCAAAACGCAGCCCCTCTTTAACCATCTCCATATTAACCGGGCTGTCAGATGCGGCTTTGCTACGGTGGCGCATCAGCAACAATGAAACGATCGCCGCAAAGAAAGAAAATGCATTCACAAAGTAGACGATGCTGCTGTTGTTCGCAAAGGCGATCAATACACCAGCCACCGCTGGGCCTGCAATCGAGCCGATCTGAAATAGAAGCGAGTTCAGGCTAACCGCATTGGTCATCAGCTTACGAGGCACCAAATTGGGCACCAACGACTGGCGGGTCGGGGTTGAAACACTGGTACTCGCGGCCAGCAGTGCAGAAATCAGATACAACAAACCAACCGTTTCATAGCCGCTAAACACAAGAATGGCTAATGAAGCGGCAAACACGGCCGATAATCCCTCAGACCAGATCAGCAGTTTGCGCCGCTCAATCGTATCGGCCAAAATGCCGCCTAACAGCGCAAATACCATAATCGGCAAAACACGTACAAGCCCCATCGCCCCTAACCCCAATGCACCCGCATCCAAGTTAAAGTCAAACCCTAAAAATGAGAGCTCGTAAACCTCACCCCGCAGCAGCTGAAAAATATTCCAGTCGATAGCGACTTTCTGCATTTCGGTTCCAATCGAGGAAACCCCTTGACCTAACCAGAAGATCCGAAAGTCACGATTTTGTAGCGCTTCGAAGCGTTTTTGTGTTTTGTGTTCAGCCATAAATTTAAGCCGGTTTATTTCCGGAATGTTTGCTGAGGGTATTGTCACAGAAGCGGGCTAGAGCGCCCACCCTTACCATTCATCTTCTTATCTATGTTAGACCTAAAAATGGCTGATTCGTTTAGGTCTAAAGATGAATAATAATCACTTGGAACCCGTTCAAGACTTTGTTATAACTCGGTACATTGACTATCCTACACGAGAAAAACATGATTAAAAGAGCTCTCTTAACCGCGACCTGTTGCCTTGCTTTATTCGGGATGATTTGGCAATTTGGCCAAACGTCAGCCGAACCGCTAAATTTGCCCCCTGGATTCGTTGTGACTGAATACGGAAAGGCGGGAACCTTTATTTCGGCGATCGAAAGAATGCCAAACGGCCATTTTCTAGCACTTAAAAAAGGGCTTTCTGAATCCACCGACGCTCGAGTTAATCTGCTTGTAGATGGGGTCGTCCAAGAAACGCCCGTCATTTTAATTAATACAGATGGATCAGGAAATTCCGGGTTAACCAGCCTTGTCCTTGACCCCAATTTTGAATCAAACGGATGGTTCTACATCTATTATGCCCCCGGCAGTCAGGCACTCGATTATTCAGGGGAAAAAAGTTTTCGCCTTTCAAGGTTCACATATGACCCAACCAGCAGAACGGCTAATCCTGAAAGTGAAACCATCATCATCGACCATATTACGTGGGATCTGTTTCACAATGGTGCCGCGCTTGAATTCGATCAATTTGGGAATCTGATCATCGGGTATGGTGATCGCAGCAGCGACACCGCGTCTCAAGACTATTCCCAGACAGATGCTGGAAAAATTTGGCGTATTACCCCTCTGCCAGAGGGAGGGTATTCAATCCCGGCCGACAACCCATTTGTGTCCGATCCGGAAATTGCGGATGAAATCTATGCTTCTGGCGTACGCAATCCATTCCGAATGGCTAAACGGGATAGCGATAACCTGATGGTATTTGGCGATGTCGGCGGTACCAAATGGGAAGAGGTTAATGTCTTAGAATCGGGTGCCAATTACGGCTGGATCATCCGCGAAGGGCCATGCGAAGCTCACCGATATGAACCGTGCTCTGCGACGCCGCCCGAATTCACCGATCCTATCATTACTTATCGGCACGACGAAGATTTGAGCTTAGGGTCAAACGGGGCAATCACAGCTTTGGCTTTTTATGAAGGTGACGAATTCCCAGAAGCGTATCGGAACAAACTCTTCTTTGCCGATTTCAACCAAGGGTTTATCGCCTATGCAGATGTTGATGATCCCGATGGTTTAACTATTTTTTCTCCCAACTTTTTTATTAACGGAACCATCGACCTCATCTCGGCCGACGGTGGGCTCTACCTGATCAACACCTACACCGGGAAAATATTTTTCATCTCATATCCGGCCGGTATGAACCAGGTGCCTAGTGCAAGTTTCACCGTTGACCGTACATACAGCGATGGGAGTCTGCCCATTCAATTTGATGCGCGCCAAAGCAGTGATCCAGATGGTACCGAATTAACCTATCATTGGGACTTTGGCGACGGGATGACGCAAACCACAACTACCCCATTAGCCAGCCACACCTATACGCAAGATGGGTCATACCCGGTCTCGCTCTTGGTTCGTGACATCGAGGGTGCCCCATCGATTAAGGATGAGTCGATCGTCTACATCTATTCAGGTGAGTTTCCTACGATCGAGCTAACCGTTACAAATGCACCAACGCGTACCCAATGGCACGGGGGCGACGTTATCGCTTACACCGCCGTCTTGTCAGATTATGGGGGGCTAGACCCAGTATCCCCGTTCGAATGGCAGATTGACCTACACCATAACGAGCATTCACATGCACAAGTGGGCGGCGTAAAAGCGGTAAGTGGCAACTACCAAATTACGGCCGACAATCACGGGGGTGACTGGAATTTATGGTATCGATTCTACGTAACCATGAAAACGGAAACGGGGCAGGAGATCGTGATATTTGAAGAAATTCAGCCGCAGCTTACCGATATCACAGTCAAAACCTCATTAGATGAGAGCAACGCTGAGATTAATATAAACGGTGGCCAGCAGATAACGCCTTATCAGTTCCGGGTGATTTCTGGGGTTGACCAGCTATTCTTGGCACCCCCTACGATCCTAAACGGGCACGACGTAGAGCGGTTGTTTGAATGGACAACGACCCCGCTTTCTACCGTTCCGATAACCCCAACACAAGCCATCACCCTTTCTATTCAAGCGCCCACTGAACCGGTCACATATACCGCAAATTATCTATTTGACCGGCCGGCCGATTTATCTTTTATGCCCACGATAATTAAATAACAGCTGCCACAGATTTAATCGTCCGTTATTAGCGGGGCAGGATTCATGATTTCGTCTTGAAACCTGCCCTTTTTTCTTGTCTATGTTCAATTTGGGCTTTTGTTTCTTGAATTTTTAGCCTGATTTTGGGCCTTCTTACTTTCTTCTGACACAAAGATGGAATAATATCAAAAGCATTGTGTTAGCACTCTTGCGAAGAGAGTGCCAATTTGATAAATTTTACATATGCACGATCTGGGATTGAGGTCATTTCTACCTTAAAACCGATCACTGCCTTAGCCGTATAGCGGCTAAGGGCCGACGATTATTTGACGATTATTTAAAGTACGGAATTGAATCGTCGGCTGGGCAGGAACAGGAATATGAATGGCACAAGCTATTTAATTCCCGATCCTACGCCTAACAATTAACTTAGTAAGACAGATATTTGCAGGGCGCAGAGAGGCTCTGATACATCACATTCGTTTTTTAGGAGATAAATAACCAATTATGGGAAAAATAATCGGAATTGACTTAGGTACAACAAATTCAGTTGTATCAGTAATGGAAGGGGGCAACCCTGTTGTAATTCCTTCGGCCGAGGGTGGGAACACAATCCCTTCAGTCGTAGCATTTACAAAAAGTGGAGAGCGCCTAGTAGGGCAAACGGCCAAGCGGCAAGCGGTCGTTAATCCGGAAAACACGATCTTTTCGGTAAAACGTTTAATGGGGCGTCGTGCCGATGCACCGGAAACAGAAAAAACCAAAGGGATGGTTCCTTACAGCATCGTGGCCGGTCCTCAGCAGGACGCACGCGTTGAAGTGCCCATTAATGGCAAAACCTATTCTCCCCAAGAAATTTCAGCCATCGTTTTACAAAAATTAAAACGAGACGCAGAAGCCTATTTGGGTGAGACAGTAACTGAAGCGGTCATCACCGTGCCAGCATACTTCAATGACAGCCAGCGCCAAGCAACCAAAGACGCAGGCAAAATCGCCGGTTTAGATGTAAAACGCATTATCAACGAACCGACAGCGGCCGCACTCGCTTATGGTCTAGATAAAAAAGATAGCAGCACCATTTTGGTCTTCGACTTAGGTGGTGGTACGTTCGACGTTTCAGTTCTAGAAGTGGGCGACGGGGTAATCGAAGTGCTTTCAACCAACGGTGACACCCACTTGGGTGGTGACGACTGGGACGAGCGCATTGTTGAATGGCTGATGACCGAGTTCAAAAAAGATCAAGGGATCGACTTGGGACAAGATCGTCAGGCGATTCAGCGTCTGCGTGAAGCGGCTGAAAAAGCGAAAATCGAACTATCAAGCATGGTTCAGACAGAAGTGAACCTGCCTTATATCACGGCCGATGGTAGCGGACCCAAACATTTAAACTTAACGCTTTCACGCGCAAAATTTGAGCAGCTAACCGAAGATTTGGTTGGCCGCTGCCGCGAACCATTCCAAAAAGCTTTGAAAGACGCTGATTTAGCAGGCGTTGACGAAGTCGTTTTGGTGGGTGGTTCAACCCGGATGCCAATGGTTCAAGAACTGGTTAAAAGCTTAACCGGCAAAGATCCAAACCGCAGTGTGAACCCGGACGAAGTGGTTTCTATCGGTGCAGGCATCCAAGGTGGTGTTTTGGCCGGAGACGTCACCGACATCTTGTTACTAGACGTCTCTCCACTGAGCTTGGGTCTAGAAACACTGGGTGGTGTGATGACCGTTCTTATTCCGCGCAACACGACGATTCCGACCAACAAGAAGGAAACGTTCAGCACGGCCGAAGACAATCAAACAGCCGTAGACATCCACGTTTTGCAGGGTGAACGTTCAATGGCCAGTGGCAATAAAACATTGGGCAACTTCCGCCTAGACGGAATCCCAGCTGCCCCTCGCGGTATGCCCCAGGTTGAAGTTAGCTTCGACATCGACGCCAACGGTATTTTGAGCGTATTGGCGAAAGACAAAGCGACCGGTAAAGAGCAAAAGATTCAGATTACCGCATCGACCAACTTGGATGACAGTGAAGTAGAAAGAATGGTCAACGAAGCGCGCCAGAATGAAGCGGCCGACGCTAAGTTCAAAGAGCTAGTTGACGCACGAAATACGGCCGATCAGTTGGTATATGCGACTGAAAAAGCGATCACCGAGTTGGGCGACAAACTGCCTGAAACCGAGAAAGACAACATTCAGCTTGTGATCAATGATCTAAACGAAGCGAAAGCGGGTGAGGACATTGACCGCATCAAAGAGCTGACTGAACGCTTGACCCAAGCGAGCCAGTCTTTGGCGCAGATGGCAGCAGCTGCGGCCCAAGGTGATGCAGGCGGCGCTGGCCCAGCGGCCGACGACGGTGCAGAAGAAGGTGAAATCGAAGGCGAGTTCGAAGAGATGTAAGCTCAACCTCTCGGTTGACTAAGAGGCGATTTAGGTTGTTCATTCGAACGATCAAATATTGAAAATCGCCCGATCTCTGAAAACTTCATATCGATCTTGCCGTAATGGTTAGAAAATACAGGGTTGGTCCGACTTTTGGGTAAAATACCCCCAGAGTCGGGCCAGCTCTTTTTCGTTAATATTTAAACTAATGTACTTGTTCAGCGTCTCCACCTAGTCCCTTATGTCGTATTGCGTGTAACGTAAAAATTAGCGTTTAAACCAATAGACGCACCACGCAACACGTCTTCTCGAGCCAAACAGTTGATCCGCTGAATAACTAACAACTCATTTCAAACAACAAAATCTTCGATGGAATATAAAGACTACTACCAAATTTTAGGTGTCAGCCGTAACGCAGATGATCGCGAAATCAAAAAAGCGTACCGTAAACTGGCGAAAAAATATCACCCAGACACCAATCCTGACAATGCTGAAGCTGAAGCTCGATTCAAAGAAGCGAGTGAAGCGTATGAAGTACTCAGCGACAAAGAAAAAAGAGGGATGTACGATCAGTTTGGCTCGCAGTGGCAAAATGCACAGCGAGGCATGGGTGGCAATCCGTTTGGCGGCGGTGGCGGCCAACAGATCGACCCCGAAATGCTTGATCAGATTTTGCGCGGCATGGGAATGGGTGGCGGTCAGCCCGGCGGTGGTAGTGGATTTTCTAGCTTTTTCGACACCCTTTTTGGTGGTGGCGGACAACCGGGTGGATCTCCATTTGGCGGTGCTCAGCAACAGCGTCGGCCGCAACGGATTGAGCAAGAAGTTGATATTTCACTAGAAGAAGCGTTTAACGGCACCAGCATTCGGATGAGCCGCCAGGACGGCAGTTCGTTCGAGGCGAAAATCCCGGCCGGGGTGCAGTCGGGCAAAAAGATTTTGTTTCGCCGTGCGGCCGGTGGTCAGGATTTGGCCTTAAAGGTCAATGTTAAACCGTCTAAACAATACGAGCGCAGCGGCAACAACTTAAAAGTAAATGTCCCGGTTGATTTGTACACCGCGATTTTGGGTGGCAAAGCGCCGGTTAAAACGATTGATCGGCAGGTTTCGATCACGATCCCGGCCGGAACCTCTAGCGGTAAAACGATTCGCTTACGCGGATTGGGCATGCCGGTACAGGGCAAAAAAGACGAGCGTGGCGATCTATTGGCCCGCATTGAAGTCACTATTCCGACCGACCTAAGCGAAGAAGAGATGGCGCTGTTCGAACAGCTGCGCGACATGCGCGGTGAAGAGTAAGCGCAGCGGCAAGTCGTGCGTTGCCAGCGGCAGGCCTAAATTGTGATTGTGTTGCGTGTTACGTGAGCTTTTCACACGGTACGCATCACGGTCATTCAATCAACTCCCAAGATCTAAAAAATGTCCACGCTTGAAATCCGGCCGCTGGCTGCAATCGATCCGCCAATCATCTCACAAGCGTTTCGTTTGCAAGGATGGCAGAAGCCGGTCAGCCAGTACGAGCAGTATTTTCACGAGCAGCAGGCCGGAACGCGTGACGTGTTAGTGGCGCAGGTCGAGGGGGCCTTTGCAGGTTATTTAACGATTGTTTGGGAATCTAACTATCCTCCGTTTAAACAAGAAAATATCCCTGAAATTGTAGACTTTAATGTGCTAGAAAAATTTCAGCGACAGGGAGTTGGCACCGCTCTGATGGACGGGGCTGAAGCGAAAGTTTTCGAGCGATCTACGATTGGTGAAGCGAAAGTTGGGATCGGTGTTGGGCTGATGCACGACTATGGCAAAGCCCAGATTTTGTATGCTAGGCGAGGATATGTGCCGGACGGCCGGGGGATTTTTGCACACGGCCGCTGGCTGGGCTATGGGGATGAAATCGTTATCAACGATGATGTTGCGCTTTATCTGACCAAGCAGCTAGTACAAAGGGGCATCAATAGCTGACACATTGAAATGTGGTTCACCCCTTTGTAGAGGATACCATGCGCCACTTTAACCAATCAGGTACTTACGCCGCATGGTACTAGCATCTTAAGTGCGGGGCACTCCCCATACATGTTTTGCTAAATGGAAGTAAGTTCAGGGGAGTGCCCCGCACTTCTGCGACTTAATTTCTATCCGCACCACAATAATCCTGCACATCAACCCGATAGGCATTATTCTCAACCGGTTCCCCATCGGCCGTTAACGCCTCGGCCCGCTCCCCAGTAGCAAAGTCATAGACCCCAAAAAACACAAAAGATCCCGGCTCATTTGAATCCAGCGGTCTGCGATCAACAAGCTGCACATCTCGGCTTAGCTTTAACCGGCCGGGAGGAATGCCCAACGGTGGTCCGTCGTTTTGAGACACCAACTGCCCAGCCCCTGAAATGAGCTGCACAAAGAGCGATCGAGTATCCCCAAGCGGCCCATCAGGCTGAATGAGCGATTCAAACATCACGCGGCCCTCTGCTGTTTCGCAAACGGTGCTGGCGCCAAACCCAAGGCGTCCGGCCGACCATTCAGCTGCTTGGTTATCTTTTGGCTGGATGGTGCCGCGCCAATGGCCCATTGGCCCGTTTTCAGCATAATCGGCTCCGATTATTTCGATGGTTTTGTCGCCGGCCGGGGAATACTC
>JAHDEB010000220.1 GCA_020629055.1 Chloroflexota bacterium | reverse complement strand
CAAGAATGAAAATAAACCTGCAGCTACTTCGGGAAATCTGACGTCAGCGGCCAAACCACTTCATACTCAACGATCTCATCCCCATATTTCTCTCTCAGCTCTTTAAACTTAAAGAATGTCTTTTCGTCGTATGGGGTAAATGTTGTGGCGAACAAATCGCCCCACGGGGTCACGATCTTTGATCCCAAAGCATAATAAGCGAGTGAGACATCAAAGCGAGGATGATATTGATTAAAAACTCGACTTTCATCAAAATCCATCCCACGATCAGCGGACACCCACTGCCAAGCGGCCCTAAATTGAGGTAAAGCGCTCAAATCTGCAAACAGAGACTTACTCGGCTCTGTACCGCGATAACGCAGGCTGGTTCCCCTAACAAGGCGCATATTAGCAATAACGGCCTTGATCAAATCTGCCTGCTCGAATGCATGAGACAAATTCATATTTAGTGGAGCCCAAAGCACATTGCGGTATTTCATCTGAAGAAATTCCTCACTGTCAAACCCGACAATCGGCAGGGCACTTTTTCCCGCCATCAAAAAATTCCCTAAAACGTCTGTCACAAAAATCGGAAATGTTGATTGTTTGGTTAAGTTTCGCAGTTTATTGAACAGAGATTCCAGGGCCTCGACCGGTTCTTTAAACGCATATTGGCTAACGCCACCGGCCGCATAGAAAAACTCGTGCCGCTCACGATGGGTTAGCCCAAACCCTTCTGCCATTCTAACCAGTAAGTCACCCTCAATATTGACCGCTTCGCCTCGTTCCAAACGGCCGTAATGGCGCAGAGTAATACCCAAAAGATCTGCCATTTCTTTTTGGGTAAAAGATTTATTTTTATCACGCGTGTAAGCGGACTGGTGCCGCAAAACTTCAATGAGGTGTCCAAAATTCTTTCGATCCATTTTTTTCTACTTCAATTTTGAAGATTGGTGATTAGACCAATCTTGCACAAGCAATTTTCTGTTTTTCTAATCCCTAAAGGTGATCTTAGCGAGGGGCCTTTTAGGAAGATAAAACATTTTCCATCCCTTTTTGAACAAAAGACGGTCTTAGCATAATTTCCAAAACAATTTATAACGCGGCCGACATTAGAGCGATGTCTGGCTGAACTCCGGTCCATATTCGAAATGATTCAGCCCCTTGCCCTAAAAGCATGCCTAATCCATTTAACACACCACAACCGGCTGCTTGCGCCTGGCGCATTAGCTGTGTTTCTACAGGTGTGTAGATCAAGTCATACACAAAGCTTCCGGCTGGGAATGGGACATCGTCGGGCCAAACAGTCTGGTCAACGTTGGGATGCATTCCAACCGGGGTTGTATGGACAATCAAAGGAGCATTGAGCGTCTCTAAAACCTCGCCCATCCGGCCGAAATCATACGTGCTCAAATTAGCATCGGGCACATGCTCTAACATCTCACTCACCACCCCATCAGCTTGCTCTTTCCGCCGGGCGCACAAATGCACATTGGCCTGCGCATTGATCAAACTATAAATGACCGACCTTGCGGAACCTCCTGCGCCTATGACCAAACAATCCCGACCTGCGTAAGGCACGCCGTGGGCCTCTAGATCTTGCTGGAAACCGATCCAATCTGTATTAAAGCCGATTGACTTCGGCGGGTAAGATTGGTCCTCATTTTCTTGAAACAAGATCGTGTTAACCGCACCAATGGCACTTGCGGCCGGGTCAATTTCATCAAGCAGCGGCATCACCGCTTGTTTATGAGGCACTGTAATATTTACCCCAAGGAAACCTAAAGCTGGCAAACCTTTGACTGCATCCTCAACCGCCTTCGGATGTACAGGCAATGGCAAGTACGCGAAGTTGAGATTGTGGGCTTCGATTACAGCGTTGTGGATGATTGGGCTTTTTGTATGGGACACAGGCCATCCGAGCAGACCGATTTTTTGTGTTTTTCCGTCTATTTTCATCTTTTTTCTTAGATAAATGAAAGTATTGACAAAGGTCGCACATCACAAAACAGACATTTTACCTGCCTGTTTCCGTATTTTTTTACCACACTCGTAGTTATACGAAATGATCTTCGAGGAGGCAAACTCTATTAACAAAATATCCGCAAATTAGTACTTTTTCAGGTAAAATCATCCACATGACAATCAAACTATTGCTATTAAATGGCCCAAATTTGAATATGTTGGGTACCCGTGAACCTGAGATCTATGGAGCTGAAACTTTGGAGGAGTTGATCAATTCAATCCGAGATTATGCGAACGGCAAAGAGATTGAACTGCGTGATTATCAGTCAAATATCGAAGGGGAATTGGTCACTGCGATTCAAGAATCCCGCCATTGGGCAGATGGCATCCTAATTAATCCAGGTGCATACACTCACTACAGCATCGCGATTCGAGACGCGATCTCCTCGATCGATATACCCGTTGTAGAGCTCCATATTTCGAACGTACACGCCCGTGAAGAGTTTAGGCATAAATCAGTCTTAAGTGCAGTTTGCTTGGGCGTCATTGCCGGTTTTGGCCGCAACAGCTATTTTGCGGCTGTCGATGCCTTAGAGCGGCATTTAAGAAGCTAGGCTTAGATCGAGATCGATTAATAAAACAACACTAAGTAGAATTCAACTGTTTTAAGATCTGATCTCGTATCTCTTCGGGCGCTTGCCCTTCTGTGTCAACTTGGGGAAACTGCTCATATTTCGACTGTCTTTCTTCAAGCAAGGCGATAATTTTAGCGCGTGGATCTGCCCCTTTTAGTAGTGGCCGTTCAATCCCATCAGCATCCCCCAGCACCCGCCTAAGGATTTCCTCAGGCGATGCAGTCAGGCAGAAGATGCGGCCGCTGGGCTGAAGCAGCGCAACATTTTCAGGGTCTAGCATAAACCGGCCGCCGGTTGAAATTACTTTTTTCTGACTTTGAGACAAATCATGAGCCGTGTCACGTTCTAATTGACGGAAAACCTCTTCTCCATCGGATGCAAAGATTTCCGGTATCGTTTTTCCGCTTGTTTCCTCGATGTAGACGTCGGTATCTATCAGTTCAAATTCGAGGGTTTCGGCCAACAATCGGCCGACGGTTGTTTTTCCCGTCCCCATAAATCCGGTTAAAATAACGTTGTCTGAAAATTTTGGCTGCATCATATATTCTGGTGTAATGTTGTGTATCGTTCGAATTTAACTGTCCAGCAGTACCCATCGATTTTAAAAATCAGATGATTTGAAGTTACTGGATAGTTAATCGATAATTAAATTGTGGCTGTTAGCAAAAAGGGCAATCGTAAAGTTAGATATAAAGGCAGAGATTTTATCTGGTATGTCAACGATGTAAAAGAGGTTGTACCAGATCAAGGCTTTGTGGAGCCTGTTAGCGAGCGAGTCTTACACATCATCGCCTCGAATAAAAAGTTTATCGTCCATTATCGCATTCCCAAGCCGGGTGATGAATATACAACCCTGAGGGTTGAAGGGAGCCAGTTTCCGCGTGACCCAGAAGCGAAGATGGTACAGGTTCCTCGGTGGAGACATGATGCAAAACGTTTCCCCACGGCCGATTTTGTTAGACGCTTAATCGGCTGGTGCTTTGAAAATGAGCCAAAAAACTAATGTAACTATACAGGTGCCCCAGTTCTTTTGACTGGATTAATAAGATCAACAGGATTATTTTGCTCTTCATCCTGTAAATACTGTTGATCCTGTCGAGACGCATAAAAACACCTGAATAGTCACAAACTAATAACCTAACACCTAATAAAGAAGGGAACCTCGGTCTGATTTAACGGGCTACATACGGGGAAAATTGTCTATAGGTTTTGGTATAGAAAAATAAATATGCATGCGGAGCAACTCTCGACGAATCAATTCGGACCCCCAACACATCTTCCGGCCCCTCTCCGATAATTGTCTTAACCTGAAAGATTGCTGAATCATTTGGGGGCAAAACTTCAGTTTCCGCAATCGTCAGCTCGCTATCCCAAACATTTTGATGCAGATGCAGCGTAAACTGGTTTTGTGCCTCCCCCCGATTCACCACCTCAATCGTGTACGTAACCGTTTCGCCGGGTAGGCCTGATTGATAATGATTTACATTGGTATCAAAGTTGATATTAAGAGATTTGGTAAACGACTGAGTTTGAGAAACAGCTGGGTCATTGACCGAACGAGCCGTCAACGAATATTCAGAATAAATCCCTGCAGTGCCAAGATCAGCGAAAATAGAAAATTTCGCTTCTTCCTGAACAGAAAGTGTGGCAGTTCGGGTAATAGAGGGAGCAAACGTCCATCCTGATTGCGTGCCATCTACAAAAATTTCAAATTGGTCAGAATGATTGCCTAAATTAGTTAACGAAAAATGATGCACCAGTTGGTTGTCTGAAACAAAGCTTAGACCGACCGGCTCCATACTAAATGCATAATCAGAAATCGTTTCAGCTTCTAAGATGAGGGTCTGTGATATGACATAACCTGGCCGGTTGTGCGATGCAAGCTCTAACACGACAGAATACTCACCTACTGAAAGTGTGTTGGGCACGCTGATATTGACCGGCACAACAATGGGGGTCTCGGCCGTTCCTGAGATGATTTGCGGTCCAATTAATGTTGCAGCAACCCCTTGTGGCTGCACAGTCGCCGTGTACGTATCATCTTGCCCCAAAGTGTAAACAATGAAATTTTTATCAAAATTCTCGCCCAATTGCACCGCAACCGGCTCAGAAGGCTGAATAATTGCCCGAAACTCCTCGACAACAGTCGGCTTCACCAAAAACAGCCCCTGCTCAACCCCGCTAATCGGCACAACACCGCTTTCAAAATATGGGTAAACTGACCAAGCTCCATTAAATTTTGGCGAGTCGCTTGATGGGAAGATATCAAAATAAGCCGCTTCACTCAATTGGCCGCTTGAGATCTGCGACGTATCTATCAAGCGAAACCCAGCGCGATAATTTGCCTGATAGCTATAGCCTAAATGAATGTATTGATTATGGTCGATGGCGGCCGTATCAGCCGTGTGCACACCGATCAGCTCTGGCGCTTGCAGGGATGAGATATCATAAATGAGGGTCGTCGTGTTTATCCCGTAATACGTCTCATCAGACTCATCATCAACCAGCATAAAAGTGTGATCTGGGGTAACCCAGCCTTGGTGGGTATAGGCCGATTGAGTGTAGGTCGTCCGGGACAGTTGAATCGGAGACGTCCGGTCAGTTACGTCTACAATCGCGATTGAGTTGGTATTAAAGTTAAAACAAACTTCTTGACCTTGGAATTGCAAATCTGGCCCATCGTACAGGACGCATTGTGCATCATGAACATATCCATCTTCTGCCACACAGCCGGCAAAAGCGGGTTCAAGCGGATTTTCAGCCAAGTCAATTAAATGCATCCCGCCTCCGCACCGTTCCACACCTTGAGAGACACCTACCAATGCAGCCAGACCAGTTTCTTCATTAATAACGATGTTATGGGTCGCACTCACTTGGGTGTAATGGGCATCAACTGTAAATGTTTCAGTTTCTGTAACCCCTCTTAAGCGGGTGAGATCAAAGATTTGCATGCCGTACTCGCCTGCGATATCCCCCACAATATAAGCATAGTTTTGATAGGTCTTTACATCTCGCCAGGCCGATATAAAGGCGGTATCCGGCCGAGGCAACAGGCCAAGCACAACCGGGTTTAACGGATCTGTCGCATCAATAAATGCGGTTTGATCTCGTAGCGTGAGGATAACAATCTCTTGCCCGGTGTCTGGGTCGGTCCACCCCCACAAGTCACTGGCCATTTCTGGCCCAAAGGCTGCTAGGGGCAAGAAGCTGAGCAAATCAACATTGTTGCAAAGATACCCGGCCGCCAGCCCATCTGCACATGGAACATTTGTAATCGACGAGACGGCTGAAGCCTGAATTGGAATCGCATCAGCTATTAAATTTGCATGACAAGGCAGAAAAAAATCGTCATCGGGGATTAGGCAGACATAGGGATCAGCTTGGTTAAATAAAGGAGCCTGTTCTGTCATGACCGGATCGGGAGTTAAAAATTGATCAGACCGGTCGTCGGCCGTTGCGACTGGCAAAAACAAGGCGACGGTCAATAAACCCAAGCACAGGCTAAGGCATAGACCTCCAAGAAGCGGCAGGATTCGTTTGTTTGTTTGATCAAAAAATTTATTAGGCATGGTCGGTATAGCCTCACACAATTATCACGCCGATTCTGTTAATCTTACCTCAAATCGAAATACCTTGATCGTCTTCTTAGGTTTCACCCCCACTTTAGTTTTATCTGTTAGACTACAGCCTAACTATTTTAGAATTTTAACCGATGCAACTCAATTCACCTTCTTCAATCGATCAACCATTTCCGATAAAACGTGGCCAACTTGCAATCGTCATTCTCGCGATCTTGGCCTTAATGGGGCTCTGGACGATTTCAGATCCTTCCAGATTGGCAGCCAGTGGTATTTTAACTGCGGGTGATTATGTCGGCGGCGCATTCTGCCATCGCATTCCAGTTCGATCGTTTACGGTGATGGGGCGGCCCATCGGACTATGTGCCCGCTGTAGCGGCATGTATTTGGGGTTTTTCCTTTACTTTGCATTGGTTACAATCTCCGGCCGAGAAAAATGGACCACGTTTTCCCCGGTCTGGATCCTGGTAACGATGGGCGGATTCATCGCCATTATGGGGGTGGATGGAATTAATTCCTACAGCCATTTCTTCCCGAATGCCCCCCATTTGTACACCCCGAACAACACGCTTCGACTGTTTACCGGTTTAGGGACCGGGCTCGCCATCGGCACATTCATCGTTCCGGCCGTCGCCCAAACCCTATGGACGTTCAATGCCCAGGTTCAAAAAGCGGCGATTGGGACACTGCCGGAATTTTTAGGACTCATCGTCATTACTGTATTGGCTGGCCTGATCCTACTCATGGAAATCCCGATCGCCACCTATATCATGGCTATTTTAAGCATTCTGGGACTCCTCTTTATCCTCACCGGCATTTTTACGATTCTCCTGATGCTGCTCACAAAGCGGGAAAACAGCCTCAGTCGCGGTTTGCAAGCGATTCCACCATTGAGTGTAGGCTTCATCATCGCCTGCTTAGCTGCAGCTGGGCTCGTCACGGCACGTATCATGTTTATCGGAACGATCCACGGTATACCCGGCTTAGGATAATTTCAATCGCTTTCAGCCCTGTATAACCAACGGGTGCCAACATATCACAATCACAATCTTAAAAACTGTGCAATCCATACAAGGTAAGACGTGACAAAATCACTAAACTACAGTAACCTGAAAAAGGCAAACTAAAACTGTGCAAACCCACCTTTTGGAGGTCCCATGAGCCATAACGGCCGACCTGATTTTATAGAAATCTCAACCATTGAGCCTAAAGTCGATCTCTCCCTATTCCAAAGCTATTTAAACGACGTTGGTCCACGCGGCCGACAGATGTTATTGCCCGCACTACACAAAGCCCAAGAGCTTTATGGCTGGTGCCCGCGTGAAGTGCAAGAAGCGATAAGCCTTGCCCTGCATGTGCCTTTGGCAGACATCCATGGCGTGATCGAATTTTACACAATGTTCTACAACGAACCGACCGCCAAACAGGTCATTCGTATCTGCGAAGACCCCGCCTGTACTTTAGGCGGTGCAGATGCTGTCATCGCAGCGTTGCAAGACAAACTAGGTCTGCAGCATGGCGAAACGGCCGCGGATCGTTCGATTACATTTGAGAAAGTACCCTGCTTGGGCATGTGCGAGCTGGCACCCGTCGCCTTAAACGGTGACAAACCGGCCGGCAATCTAACCCCAGCCGACGTCGATGCCTTTTTGGATGGCAGCTATCCAGAACCAACGGCGATACCGTATGGTGATGTGCGCCATCTGTTAAAACGGGTTGGCAAAGTAGACCCGCTTAGCATGGCCGATTACGTCGCCAATGATGGTTATATCGGGCTAGACAAAGCGCTAGAACTCTCACCAGAAGAATTGATTAAAACTGTTGAATCCTTTGGCATTCTAGGACGAGGCGGGGCGATGTTCCCTCTCGGCCGAAAATGGCTGTTCACACGCGGCGCGCCAGGATCAGCGGCCGATAAACATGTGGTTGTGAATGCGGACGAAAGCGAGCCGGGAACATTCAAAGACCGTTGCTTAATGGAGGAAGATCCGTTTGCACTAATCGAGGCGATGACGATTGCCAGTTATGCGATTGGGGCAGAAAACGGTTGGATCTTTGTTCGAGGCGAATACCCACGCAGTTTCGCTCGGTTAAGCAACGCGGTCGATGAAGCCCGCAAAGCTGGAAAGCTCGGCAAGAATATCAACGGGAAAACCGGCTTCAACTTCGATATCGAAGTTCGACTCGGTGCCGGTGCTTATATTTGTGGTGAGGAAACCGCTCTCTTCGAAGCGATCGAAGGGAAGCGTGGATTCCCCCGCATTAAGCCACCTTTCCCTACAACCCACGGTCTGTTTTACAAGCCAACCTCGGCCAACAATGTTGAAACGCTCGTAGCGATGCTGCATGCGCTCAACATGGGCACAGACGCTTGGCGCAGCTACGGCACAGAGCAATCCCCAGGAACCAAGCTATATTGTGTAAGCGGACAAGTTGAAAAACCAGGCATCTACGAGCTGCCATTTGGCGCAACCGGCCGGGAACTTCTCGAAATGGCCGGGGGCGTTGCCAATGGCAAAGCGATGAAAGGTATCTTGATGGGTGGTGCAGCTGGTGTTTTTATCGACGACAGCAAACTTGATTACCCGCTTACCTATGAAGGCTCTCGTGAAGGGAACTTCCCACTAGGATCCGGTGTTTTCATGGTCTTTGATGAAGATGCAGATATCGCTCGTGCGATGTATGAACTAAGCCGCTTTTTCGCTCATGAGAGCTGTGGCAAATGCTTCCCATGTCAATTGGGCTCGCAACGCCAAATGGAAATCATGGACCGCATCGCGCACCCAGACAAAGAAACTGCGACAGGCACAGGTGTCATGGCCAACGACAAACAGATTCTGCTTGATGTTGGTTTTACCATGACCGAAACATCGCTGTGTGGTTTGGGCCAAACGGCCGGATCTGCGGTCATGAGTGCCATTGAGCTATGGCCGGATTTAGTCGCAAGTAAAAAGTAAAAAGCATTAAGTATGAAGTCAAACCCACTTCATACCTCTCACTAATCACTTCACACTCCTAAAATGAGCGGAACTCGCCCCACCAACTACCTCAGCCTTAACGGAGGCCCACCAAAAGAAATCGATGGAGAAATCGTCGATGAAGCTTTGGCGTGCATTTCGCTAAATGGCGAGGAAATTGGCAGCTTTATGTGTTCGCCACAAGAGCTCGATTTACTCGCCTTGGGTTTTTTGGCCAATGAAGGCATTATTTCAGGGATGGCAGATGTTCACCATGTTCATTTAGCCAAAAACGGATTGTGCGCAGATGTTTGGCTACACGACACTTCTGTCAAGAAACCTGAAAAGGCGATTATTACGGCCGGGTGTGGCGCGGGCATCACGTTCGACGATTTATCTGAACGGCATGATCCCCTAGAAGTTGATCCCGATTTCAGCGTGACACAGGCTCAGCTTGCAGGGCTCATGCGCCAAATGCATCTGGGCGCCACGCTTTATCAGCGATCAAGGGGCATTCACACCGCAGCTCTCGCCACGCCGGATAAAATCATCTTACAGGTCGAGGATATCGGCCGACACAACTGTATCGACAAACTGCGCGGGCTGGCCTTAAAAGAAGGCGTCCCGACGCAGGGAAAAATTTTGCTCAGCAGCGGCCGGATCTCGTCAGAAATGGCAAACAAGGCGCGTGTGCTCGGCACCCCCATTGTATTATCCCGTACCAGCCCAACCAGTTTATCTGTTGGGTTGGCAGAAAGTTGGAACATGACGCTGGTCGGCTATTTGCGCCAAGACCGGATGCGGGTGTATACCCAT
>JAHDEB010000219.1 GCA_020629055.1 Chloroflexota bacterium | reverse complement strand
CCCAACCAAATGGTTGAGCCTTTTTGAATAAGCCATTCTGAAAATGACTCATATCATACCTATTCGAATACGCTAATTTAGATCGTTTTAGCCGCCACAGGATGAGTCGCTAAGGACCACATCGTCGACTTGTAGCACGCCGCCTGAACTGCTGTAGAACCAAACTTGAATCTGAGTTGTTCCGGCCGGTGCTGTACCGTCAATGCTAAACGAGGCATATTCACCGTTGGTGCTTACCTGATGCAGGCTTTCACCTACTTCAGCCCCATTGGCATCTAAGAAGTCGATACCCATGCCGACCCAAGCTGCGTTGCCGGTCGCTTTGTAATACCCAGACAAATTGTATTCGCCGTCTGCTGCTGCAGAGACAACTTGACCCGTCCAGCCATCTGTAATTGCGATCGCGCCGCTACCGGCAAATGCATCATCCGACTGGCTCAAGCTACCATGAACGTCCCAACCTGAAAGGTCTGTGTCGAAGTCACCATTGGTTAGCAGCTGACAGCTGACGTTTTCACCCTCAGGCGTCCATACGGTCACGATATCATTTTCGTGTCCGTTAGGGGCACCATCAAGATAAACGAGCATCACACCTTCGTCTGTACCGGCTGCTTCTGGTCCTAGATCAACAACGACGAGGTCATTGGCGCCACCGGCAGGGATCACAAGGTTACTTGAGATCGTCCCATCGTCAGCGACGAGGATACCAGCGTACCGATTGCCAAATGGTGAAATCACATATTCACCAGCAATGTCGGTAATGGCACCGGTGTAATACCCGTCTGATCCGGTCACTGCGGCCAGCATCGGTGCACCTGCGACCGATGTATCTTCAAACCCAAGCTGCTCACCACAAACGGTCAGAATGTAGTTGTTATAGTTGGTTGGGCTTGTGGTAAAGAAGAAGGCGCTTGTGCCAACATATTCACCGGTTTCATCATCAAATGAGTCGACGTAGGTCACGTTCCGGCCGTCTAACGAACCGGTTAACAAGAACAAGTCGTAGTTGTAAACGATGCGATCAATCACGCCGTTATTATTTGTGTCTAAATACACGCTGTAGTAATTGGGCCATTCATGTGTCTGACGTTCCCAAGCTGCAATCGCAAATTCCATACCCCAGCCGGCCGTACATAAGCTTGGATCAGCCAAGAACGCTCGGTAGCCGGAATGTTTAATATCTGCAATCGGGGATTGTGTCCCTGGAATGGCGGGCGGTAGGTCTGGACTGCCACCCATATAAGCGAATGCGCTAACTTGGGTCGCTACCAGTCCATCATTTGCAATAGAGGTTATACCAGAAGGCAAGCCAAGGAATTCGCTTGAAGCCGGCATATTGGTGCGTTCTACCACAGCACGGCCTGACGCACGTGGCAAGATGTGCCAAGCCATATGGGCCGGATCAGCATCATCTGCACTGGTTGATTGGTCATCGAGCATGATGTAGCCATCAAATTCGTTAAAATCTAAGGCGGCGGCACCTGAGCCCAAACCACCGATGTTCATCACCCATGGGGGCAATACAGTTGGATCAACGCTAATGCGAACCGTTACAACCCGCGCTTGGTAACCTGGAATCGTAATAGAGTCAGGCACGCGGACTGAGACTGCACCGGTCGCTTCTTTTTCAGCATCCCGGAAAATCGGTGTCAAATTAATCGTTTTCTCTCTTGAAGAAAGATTATCGATCACAAAGCGTTGGTTATAGACTTTCTTTTTATAGACGTCTACATGTTTAAATGAGAGGGCGCCGGTACCGGTAAAGTCGGCCGAATACGCCACAATTTCAGAGTCTAATGCGCGATCTACTCGAACTTCACCACCACCAATTCGGGTGATTGGTGCCAGCTTGGCACCTGGTGCTGCTGGGGACGAGGTATAAATTTCCGTCTCACCATTGTTCATCAGCATCGCTTTAATTTGGTCAGGGCGAATCCATCGATATGAGTTAACGTCATACGCATCCATCAACAACGCTGCTGCACCAGCCACCATCGGAGAAGCACCTGAGGTCCCACCAAATGGGGTTTCGCCGGTGCCTGTACCGGCCTGGGCCGAAATTGAGGCACCGGGGGCACCGATTTCTGGTTTAATCAGGTTGGTATCGTTTGATGGGCCACGTGATGAGGAAGAAACAACCGTACCTGCTAGGCTGAGCGCATTTTCTGGATCAAATGAGACGGTTAAACCGGCGGCCGCAGCAGCGCGGAAATCGTCCGCAGCGGTTAGGTCAACCATAAAGCCAGGGATACCGGGCTCGTCCCCACCACCAAAGCCACCGCCAAACGGTTCACCAGGGGCAACAAGGCCGATTACACCGACCACACCATTGGCCGCTTCGATATTTTGAATTTTAGAGCTAAATGTACAAGCACCCCGATCTACAAGGACGATATGACCAGACAGATCTCCGGTGAAAGGTGCACAACCATTTAGGTTTGTGCCGTCTAGATCACCATACTGAGCCGGTGCGGTCACGGCGCCATCAAGTTCGGCCGACCAATCTTGGCGAATCGCCACATGGTCGCTACCACCCTCAACAGCCATCACGTCAAGTAAAGCTGATGGAACGGCCGTTTGTGCCACAGATAGGGCATTTGGTGCAGTTGAAGGCGTCCCCACTTTATATTGGTTGTCTCCACCGTTACCAGCAGATGAAACTGAAAGCACACCCAATGCGGATGCCGCTTCTAAAGCTGCGGTGAGGTCATCGTCAAACGGTGTACCATAATCTGACCCCAATGAAAGGTTGATAATATCGACCCCTTGGGCGACGGCAAACTCCATCCCCAAAATAAGTGAGACACCGGAACAAGCGGAGCTAACGGCCGAACATACTTTTACAGCAACGATGTCTGCCCCAGGAGCCACACCGTTTGCACCAGCGATAATGTCGGCTACATGGGTGCCATGTCCTTCAAAGTCAATCGGGTCATCATCAAATTCTAGAGATCCTGTAATTGCTCCCGATGCATCACGTCCCCAAGACTCACCGACAAAGTCATATCCTTCAACAACTTTTCCGGTTGGGAATAAACCGTCTCGGCTTGTATTGCGTACATCGTCAAAATCTGATCCCCATGCCGCTTCGTAATCTTCGAGCGTGCCGCCCCCACCTAGATTGGCGTGGGTATAGTCAACGCCGCTGTCTAAAACAGCAACGGTAATCCCACTGCCGTCGTAGCCATGATCTTGTACCGCTGTGGCACCGATATAAGGCACTGTTTCGTTGAGGTCGAGGGTATAGTTTTTAACTTGGTTGATTGAAACAATGTCGTTAAGCTCCGCAAGCTGCGGAATCGCGGCCGCGTCAATCTCTACAAAAATCGCATTCAATAGAATATGCGTTTCAGCGATGATGTTAGCTGTAGGGTCTGCCGCAAAGATTTGAGCTTTGACAGCCGCCTGTTGCGATTGAGAGCTAGATTTTGCAGCTTTGGCATCTGCGCTAGAAGCTAAGACTTCATCGGCACGTACATTAGAGCTTTTGCCTTTGTTGATCTCACCGATCGTCTCACCAACAGATGCCTCGGTCATGCGAACCACAACGATCTGTTTACCTGTTTCACCAGCCAATGAACCGTCTACTTTGGCTGAGATTCTGGGGCTATGGTCAAGTGCGATAGGCAGGGCCAACCGCTCAGACGTTGGTCCATCAGGAACGGGAACCTTTGGTGTGACATCAGCCTGAACGGCCGCCACCAGAAATAGGGTCAATAACAGACTCAGCGTGACCCAACTCTTTTTGTATTTCAACCAGTTGCTCTTTTTCATTTACACCATCTCCTAACAAACTAAAGACAGAAAAACAATCATCGTCTTCTAGGCACATCCCTAGACTTGTAAGCTCTAAAGTTTTGATAATGGTCATAAGGTCCAATTCACTCGTTAGTACCATTATAAATTTTTTGTTTAGATGTTAACTGAGCCACCCTATGCATCGGCCGCATATTGCTCGAAAAACGCTCAATATGTGAAATTTAGCATAACTGGCCACGTAGAACCATTTCTGAACCTGAAATGACACCTTTTAGACCCCCATCTAAGAAAATGTTGACTTTTTGCTGATCCAGCACGTGCTGGTTTGAACAGAATCCCTTTCAAACTTTGTAGCAATCTAAGACTGTACAAACACACATTTAGCTGTAAGCGACTGCAGGTTAAAGGTGAAAACTGCGTAGCGAATGAAAGAAAATATGAAAGGAAATGAAATAGTCTTATCCGAGTCTTTCATCTCACCTTACAACCAGCGGTATAAAGATAGTATTTTTGTACAGTCCTGCTGTGCCTGGCTCCACCTGCGTGCTCCCATCAGGGTTGGTAAACAGTGGTGTAATCTCCACTAAATTCAATGTCGTCTCGTCTTGGGTACCGGAAATGGTCAAATAACCATCTGTCACATTTACCGTTATCTCTTCATCTAATACAGCAGATGCAGCGTCTTTTAGCAGCACACTAAGCTGGCTATTTTCTAGCAATTGTCCTTCAATCAGCATCGAGGCAGAATCACGGCCGTCACGCGCTCCCCCCGATACGACCCGTACTTGATAGGTTCCATTTGGCAGCAACATCTCCCATTCGGCCGCGGCCCCCTTCTCGCCAATCGCGTGAATATAAGTTGTGCTAGGTGAATCGGCCGCAGCATTGAACTCTAGTCCCGCAATTTCCCCTTTCCACCCATAAACCAACCGATCGCTCTTCACCCCTATTGGGCCCCCGTTGTCGATCAAGTATCCTTCAAACCCTTCAAGCGCTTCAGACTGAAAACTCACTTTAACCGTCTGGTCACTGGGTATGACAGGATGACGGTACGCAGCCACGACAGGGGCTAATTGAGACAGACTGAGACTATTATTTGCACCATGGGCGTGATCGATCGCAACACCGGTCACACCAACATCATTAAATTTAATGTTTGGGTTAGACCAGTAGTTAATACGAGGACAGCTAACAACGCAGTTATACGCCATGATCGTGCGAAAATTGTGGTTGGGGTCCTGATACCCGTAGCTGTAATCAAAAATGCCTTCTTGAGAAGCATTGTTCCGATCATGTTGACTGCCCATTAAATGGCCAATTTCGTGACCAAAGCTGTAGTAGCCGGTGACACACGAATGATGCAGAACGACAAAAGCGTACCGGTCGAAGTTAGAAAAACGGCCGCTGTTTTGATAGGTTTTGCCACATAAAAGCGGCCGATCAACAATTAAAGAGACCACATCTGCCCCATACTGATCTCGGAGAGCATGAATTTCATCAAGTAGACCATCATTTGCGGAAGTCATCGCCCCTAACATTTCAGAAAAGCTATATGTAGATTCAGTGAAATCGACTTTATGGGTGTGAACGATATTAAACCGCGCATTGACCCGGCTGTTGGTAAAGCCAAGGTTCGACTCTTCTAAAGCCAGCCCAACTGTATTCTGAGTGCCGACTTGCCCACCCATCGCGGTTTCAGCCAAATCGGTATAGATGACCAAGACGTCTATCGTCGGTGGGTTGCTGCTTTCAACTTGATAGTTATTCGTATGTTCAGCATGGAGGTGTGTCTGTGCATGCTGGCGCGTGGCACCGACGGGGGTGTCTGGCTCGCTGGTCGGCAGGTAGAACAATGGCAGCTGTTCAAACAGGTGCACCCCATCTTCGACATGGCGTAAGCGATAGATGTCTTGCTGGCCTAGATTAATGGTGGCGGCCGCTACCTGATCTTGCCAAGTAAAAACAACTTCGCTAAGCGGATAACCGATAACACGGCCGGTCATAACCCAACCACCGGAACCGTAAGGACGTTGTTCGATGTTTTTAGGTTCGATTGTGATCTCCCTTCCATCAAAGAGCGTTACGGTCACATTGGCGGCCGACCGTTTCATAAACAGGGCTGGGTTAAATTGAACCGTTTTAAATTGAGTGATCTTAGAATCTGTCTGAACAGCTCGGGTTTGGGCAACAGGCGTCAACAATTGGTCATTTTGTGCAGATGTAGAGACCGCACCCAACGCCACTATCATAAATACCATAAAAATCGAGAGTTTGAAGATCGCTCGCATATCTACCCCATCAAATAACACATTTTCGCCAAACCGAAGCACCATTACTTCAGTACCAATTTAGTTTGACCTTGCACTCTTATGGCGCTCCTTTCGATTTCGCATTACTGGGTTATAAAACAGTTGGGCAAAGCGAAAATTCGATTGGGGTAAAAAAGTGGATATCGAGAACATCTAACATCTGAATAAGGTATGGTCAATATGAAAAATTTTATTTTTCTGCTACAATTTCTCAGTCTTGGTATCCATAACCTACCTAATACCACGATATCGAATCTTTTTTACTTAACAAATATTTGAAAGCCCCCCAATTCGCGCCACAGGTTTAGGCCGTTGTGGGATGTTTTCTCAAAGAGAAAAAGATTTAAAACTATATTTCCCGACAAATTGCGAACAAGGTACAAAAAGCGAAAACTCACTATGATTCACTAGTGAGTCGTTTTGCGTTACAGAACGAAGCAAATTACTGATGATTTAGGAGAGTCAGATGGCAACAACCAAAAAGAAAAAAGCTGCGCCGAAAACGAAAAAAGCGGCCAGCAAAGAATTGACAGCCGAAGAGATTCGGCATGCAGATGAGCGTGAAGTCGGTGTCGGCCGGGCGGGGGATATTCCCCGTGAAAACTTAATGGATTGGTACCGCCAAATGGTATTGATTCGCAAGTTCGAGCAATCCTGTTCTGAACAATACCAGCTAGGTAAAATCGGTGGATTCCTTCACCTTTACATCGGGCAAGAAGCGATCGCTGTGGGATCGATCGCGGCCCGGGGTGCCAACGATCACGTCATTACCGCTTATCGTGACCATGGCCATGCATTGGCCGTTGGCTCAGAAACCGGCCCCGTGATGGCTGAGTTAATGGGTAAAGTAACCGGTGTTAGCGGCGGCCGTGGCGGTTCGATGCACTTGTGTGATGTCCCTCGCCGATTTTGGGGTGGCTATGCCGTTGTCGGTGGCCATGTCCCCTTGGGCGCTGGTATCGCTTTAGCCGAACAATACAAAGGAACAGATGGCGCTGTACTTTGCTACATGGGTGACGGATCAACCAACATCGGTTATTTCCATGAATCACTGAACTTAGCAAAAGTTTGGAACCTGCCTGTTGTCTGGATTGTTGAAAACAACCAATATGGCATGGGGACGGCCGTAGACCGCGCATCTGCAACCCCAGAAATGGTCACAAAAGCCAGCGGTTATGACATGGAAGCCCATGTTGTTGACGGCATGAGTGTATGTGACGTTTATTGGAAAACAACCGATGCTTTAAAACGTGTTCGTGCGGGCGAAGGTCCACAGTTCTTAGAAATGATCACCTACCGCTTTGAAGGTCACTCGATGGGTGACCCGCTCCGTTATCGCTCGAAAGAGGAAGTGGTTAAATGGCGTGACGACGATCCGATCGGTGTCATTGAACGCCGTTTGATTGAACAAGAAAACTGCACCCAGGAAGAGCTGGATGCGATCGACGATCAAGTGGAAGTGGAAATGGCGGCCGCTGTTAAGTTTGCCGACGAGTCACCAGAACCTGGCTTAGACACCCTTTACGATCATATCTTTGTGGAGAACTAAATAGATGTTAGATGCTAGAAATTGGATATTAGTTTTGCGGCTAGAAGCGAACTAACATCTATCATCTAACATCCAATATCCATCAAAAAAATGGCTAAAAGAATAACAATGCGGCAGGCGCTTTCAGACGCTCTGCGTGAAGAAATGCTCCGTGATGAAAATGTATTTATCATGGGGGAAGAAATCGGTGTGTGGGGCGGAACATATGCGGTCACCCGCGGTTTCTATGATGAATTTGGCGAACGGCGTGTGCGTGATACCCCGATTTCTGAAATGGCGATTGGTGGTGCAGCGGCCGGTGCAGCGATGAACGGGCTACGGCCGGTGGCGGAATTTATGACGATCAACTTCGCCTTCGTGGCGTTTGACGCCATCATCAACCATGCGGCAAAAGTACATTACATGTTTAATGGCAACATTAAATGTCCCGTTGTGTTTCGCGCACCTGGTGGTGGTGGACGGCAGTTGGGTGCAACCCACAGCCATACGCCCGACGTGATCTTTGCTCACTTCCCTGGCTTACGCGTGGTTTCACCTGCGACACCGTACGATGCCAAAGGGATGCTGAAATCAGCGATTCGCTCAGACGACCCGGTTATGTTTATTGAACATGCGACGCTGTACCAAGAACGTGGCGAAGTACCAGAAGAAGAATATTTGGTGCCACTCGATAAGTCAGACAAAAAACGTGACGGCTCTGACGTGACGATTGTGACTTATGCCCAAGGGTTGCCGGTTTCGATGGAAGCGGCCGACAAACTTTCGAAAGAAGGGATCGAAGTTGAAATTATCGACTTACGTTCGTTGCAACCACTTGACCTGTCATTGGCGCTAGAAAGCTTCAAGAAAACAAACAAAGCGGTTGTGGTAGAAGAAGGACATGGAACCTATGGGATCGGGGCTGAAATTGTGGCTCAAATTCAAGAACATGCCTTTGACTATCTAGATGCACCGATCAAGCGTGTGGCCCAAAAGCAAGCGCCACTGCCTTATGCGCGTGAGTTAGAGCAGTCAGCTCTGATCAACCCAGATCGAGTCGTTGCGGCCGTGAAGGAGGTCTTGTAATGGCAGAATTTATCGTGATGCCCAAAATGGGCTTCGACATGCGCGAGGGTGAACTCAACCAATGGCTATATGAAATCGGTTCACAAGTCAACAAAGGTGACATTGTGGCTGAGATCGAGTCTGATAAAGCGACCCTTGAGCTTGAATCACAAGTTACAGGAATCCTGCTAGCGATTTTGGCGCCCGCAGGCGAACTAGTAGCTGTGGGTGAGAATGTCGCGATTGTGGGTGAAGCTGGTGAAGATGTATCAGCTTTAGTCAACGCAGGTGGTGCGGCCGAAGCTGAGGCCCCTGCCGCTGAAGCAGCTCCATCTACCCCAGAAGCTGCGACACCCGCTGCTGCTGCGGCCCCAACCGGCACAGCAGCAGGTTCGGGCAACAGCGAGTTCCCGGCCGGAGTTAAAGCGACCCCCGTGGCTCGCCGCATCGCAACCGACAACAGCATCGATTTGCTGCAAGTTCCTTTTGAAGGGGACCGAATTCGCAAAGCTGATGTTGAAGCATTTATCGCCGCTGGTGGTTCTGCAGCCGCTGCACCTGCATCTGCGCAAATGATGGCACAGGCGCAACATGCAACCGCCGGTGAAACAGACACCGCCGTGCCAACAACCAGATTGCGCCAAGCGATTGCGCGCCGCATGGTTGAAAGCAAGCAAACGGTTCCACACTTCCAAGTGACCATGGACATTGATATGGCAGCTGCTATGGCACTGCGTAAACAGGTCAACGGCATGTTGGAAGCTGAAGGGATTAAAGTAAGCGTCAACGACATCATCGTGAAAGCGGCCGGTGTTGCGCTTAAAGAGTTCCCGAATATCAATGCGAGCTTTGGTGGCGACGAAATGATTTTGCACAACGAAATCAACGTCGGTTCAGCCGTGGCAACTGAAAAGGGATTGTTGGTTGTGGTACAGAAAAACACCGATAAATCTCCACTTAGCGTCATCGCTCAAGATAACAAAGAGATGATTGCCCGGGCGCGTGAGGGGAAAGTTCATCCAGACGATGTGTCTGGCGGGACATTCTCAGTCTCTAACCTTGGCATTTACGGTGTCGATCAGTTTACGGCGATTATTAATCCGCCAGAAGCTGCGATTTTGGCCATCGGCGGCATCCATCAAGTGCCGGTTGTGGTTGATGGTGAACTCACCATTGGCACCCGCATGAAAGCGACGATTTCGGCCGACCATCGCGTCACCGACGGCGCTGAAGCGGCCGAGTACATGGTTCGCTTTAAGCAAGTGCTTGAGAA
>JAHDEB010000022.1:44822-49405 GCA_020629055.1 Chloroflexota bacterium | reverse complement strand
AAAAGGACAGACATCAGTCTCTCGTTTCTTAGAAGAAAATAATGGTAGGACTTGTTTTAGAGTCTTGAATGGGTGCAGTTTGACACATAATCGCATGTTCAACGTATAGCTTTTTGGGAAACTGGCCCTATCTAATCTAAGGGGAATAGTTTCACCACTGTATAGTTACGAGATAAGAGGACAAAATCATGGGTAGATTGGTTTATATCGCATTGGGATTTGCTGTTGGATATTTGATTGATGTGTTAAAAGAGCAGCAACAAAATGAAGATAAGCAAGTACCAAAGATGGAAGAGATTGAGGTAGTTGTGTCAGATGCGGTGAAGGAGAAAGATTCTTCTGCTGCAAAAAGTGTTTCAAAAAAGAAAAAAGCAGCCCAAAAAGCGACAAAAGCTGAGGCTCTTGAGAGCTCACCCGCATTCTTGACTGAGATTAACGGGATCGGACCGACTTACGCGAAACGAATGTTTGAAGCAGGTATTCGCTCATTGCCAGACTTGGCTAACTCTGATCCGGCCGAGCTTGCAAAGATTTCAAAATTACGAAATACAGCCAAAGCGGAAGAATGGATCAGCGAAGCCAAAAAGCTGCTTAGCTAAAAAAAAAGACCAGATCAGCATTTGCTGATCTGGTCTTTTTTTTTGTTTAGAGGGTTTACTTCTTAGAAAAAACAACATCTTTGACCGCCCGGAGCGGTTGATCAAATTTAAACTCAAAACCTGCATCGACCAGTTTTTGCGAGTTTGCACGTTGACTGCCTAAGAGCAATATCGACATCTCACCCAAGGCAGCTTTCAATGCAAAGGCTGGGGTAGGAATAAAAGACGGTCGGCCGAGCACCTTGCCCAAAACACGGGCAAATGTGCGATTACGCAATATGCCGGGGGAAGTCAGATTGTATGGTCCCTCGGCCGAGTCGTTTTCCATAAGCCAAATCATCGCCCTAATTTGATCATCGATGTGAATCCATGGGAACCACATGCCACCATCCCCATAAGGACCACCGGCAAAAAGATTAAAAGGAAGCAGTATTTTTGGTAAAGCCCCCCCTTTTGTGGTTAGGACCACGCCGGTGCGTAGATAAACAAGACGGGTATGGTCTGCCGCTGCTTTAGCCGCTGATTCCCATGATTTAGTAACGTCTGCAAGAAAATCTTCCCCTGGGCCAGAATCTTCCGTCAATTCATTATCACCACGACTGCCGTAATAACCTATAGCAGAGCCTTGCAGCAATACTTCAGGCTTGACATTGGCTTCAGCAATCGCTTCAACGATCGCTTTGGTGCTTTCTAATCGGCTGTCTAGGATGAGGTCTTTTCGTTCAGCAGACCAACGTTTATCCCCAATACCGGCACCCGCTAAATTGATGATCGCTTTTGCGCCATCTGCTAAATGCCCCCATCCTTCTGTCGTTTTGCCATCCCAAGCAGCTGCAGTAGCCCCTTTTGGAAGCCCAACAACTGATTTAGGTGATCGGCTTAAAACAACCACCTCGTACCCTTTCTCAATTAAGCGCTCTGTTAACTGGCGGCCGATCAATCCAGAGCCACCGGGAATGATAATACGCATTTTGTACTCCAAGTTAGTCTTATTTCGAGTGGGGGGATGTCTAAATTTCTTTAAACTCGTTTAGCCAATCTAGAATGATTGAACCACGGTCATCGAGAGCTTCTCGGGCCGCCTTTCTATAGCTATTGATATATTGTTTCAACACGTTTTCAGGCATTCTAAAGTGGTAGTTTACCAACAGCCCTTGAATCCAATCCAAGTTCGCCTGAATCAGGTGCATATCGCCAAAAATGAGTGCCGCGATAATATTTTGCCCCAACTCACGATTCGCATTTTTTAAATATTGTTGGTAAGGCGTGTCTCCCATGTATTGCCACACCAATGCATCGATCTTTGCTTGTTGATCGGTAAAATGTTTTAGCGTTTCATGATGTTTTTCATCAGACTCAATAAACGCCGGCATCGGTGGGGGATTGGTCAAAAGCTGTTCAATCAAGAAGGGGACCTGCTCGATTTTTGACCCTAGAAAATACCCCGGCATCATACTTTGCAGTTTTGGAATCTGATTGAAAACAGCTCCACCAAAAGCGGTAATATAGTTTTCTTGCTGAAGCAGCTTGGCCATGTCTAGCATCGTACTTGCTGTGTAAAGCGTTTGCGATGCCATAATCACCAAATGGGGCTTTGCTTGGTCTAAGGTTGGCTCAAGTCGCGCGGTAGGTACATTCGCACCTAAATAGACGACGTCCCACCCACTGCGGCGCAGTAGCAGTGTGATCAATAAAAGGCTAAAGGTATGTCTTTCTTCCGGCGGGCAGGCGGCCAATACACGGCCGTTGCGCGTTGGTGGTGGTGTTGAGGCCACCATCGTTTCTAGTCGGCGTAAGGCCAACGCACTGGCGAAATGCTCTTGTTGTACAGTGACACGACCTTCATACCAGCCGATGCCAATCTCTGCTAGCCCACGCTGTAAAAGCGAAAAGCAGACGGTTTCGGTTGGAAATAGGGCAAACGCCTCTGCCAATACAGCATCGGCTCGTCTTTCGTCAAAATCGAGACAAGCATTGATCCATGATTGACGTAGGGTTGCCAGATTGTCGCTATTGCTAATTGTCGTGACAACCGGAGGGGCATCATCTAGCCCGATCGGGTGTTCTTCTAAGGGATTTCGTTTGTCAGATTCGATCTGTTTCCATAAATCAACCGCGCGGCTAATGCTAAGCCCTTCATCTTGTCGGCCGATAAGCCATTTAAGCATATCGACATCTTGCTGAGAATATAAACGGTGCCCTCCGGGGGTACGATGTGGTTTTGGTAAACCATATCGTCGTTCCCATGCACGCAAAGTATCCGGTTTAAGCCCGGTTTCGTTAACCACAGCTTTTAAGTTGTACGTTGGATTTAGTCGATCTGAAGACTCTGCTCCGCCACCATTTTTACCAGAGGATCCGTTCTGTTGCCCATTTTGATGAGATTGAGCAATGTGATTGTTTTTTTTGCCTGCCATTTTTATTATTCCTGGCCGGACTCGATCCTAGTTGGCTTTCTAATCCTAACGGATAGTGTTGCTATAGAAAGATATTTTGGATTGTATCTGGACAATGTTCACACAATTTCTGGAAATATGTTGTCCAGAAATATATGGACAACGCTTTTTTATTGCATAGAAATATATCACTATTAAGGTAAAGTGTCAACGATTGCTACGTTATAATTGGATAAAATATTGACAAATTGTTGATATGATTGATATGATTAGAAATCGAAAGTGAGCCTTATCGGTTTTTGTCCAACTTTTGAACAGTTATGCATTTGCAGAGCTATGGCTAAATTATTTACGGTTAGGGAAAGTGTGAGTAAAGCGAGGTAATAAACATGAGTGTGTATCATACATGGGAAGGATCATTACTATTGTTGGCTGAAGAAGCGATACACGAGGGGCCAAAGACCGCTCGGGCACATATCGATGAACGGTACTCACTCGATGATGCATATCGTCTATGTGATGAAATTACAGCATCAAACAGCCGGTCGTTTTATATGTCATCCGCTTTGCTTAATGAGCAGAAACGGCGGGGCGCGCGGGCACTGTACGCATTTTGCCGTATTACGGACGACATCGTTGATGAGTCTGTAGAAGCTGACGGAAGCACCGCAAGCGCGGCAACGATACACAAAAAAATGCAAGAGTGGCGGAGAGTTTCTTTGTCGTCGCACCCACCTGTCAAAGAAAAGGTGGCGGCCGCTTGGGCCGATACACGCGCCCAATTTCAAATTCCTTATCGCTTTGCAGAACAGCTGATTGATGGGGTATTAGGCGACATCGATAAAACACGTTACCAAACGTTTGACGAGCTTGCTGAGTATTCATACTGTGTCGCTTCAACTGTGGGCTTAATGTCGATGCATATCGTAGGATTTGAAAGTCAAGAGGCGATTCCTTATGCCATCCGGTTGGGGGTGGCGTTGCAAATGACAAATATCTTGCGTGATGTGGGTGAAGACTGGCGCAAAGGGCGTTTGTATTTGCCTGCAGAAGAGCTTGATGCCTTTGGATTGTCAGAAGAAGATATCGACGCAGGGATTGTGACGGAACGGTGGCGAGAGTTCATGAGATTCCAAATCTCTCGAAATCGTCAGCTGTATCAAGAGGCGGCCCCGGGTATTCAGATGCTGGACAAAGACGGCCGGTTTGCGATTGCGGCTGCAGCTGGGCTTTATGAAGCGATTTTAGATGATATGGAAAAACATGACTTTGATGTGTTTAACCGCCGATCATACATTGGCACAGTGGGTAAGCTGGCCCGATTGCCAAAAATTTGGAGAAGCAGCCGCGGCTGGGCCGGATAGACTTGCTGATCGTGTCTGAGCTAAGTTAAACAAAAAAAGGGCATTGATCATTTATTTTTGATCAATGCCCTTTTTTGTTTGTCTGCGTTCGTCTATCCGAGATTGTCTATAAACTCGTGTAAGCGACGTTGTGAGATTCTTTTATACTGATCTTTGATGATTTCATCCATTTCAGCGGGGCTTAAGCGGATCGCTAGAATGTCGAGCGCATCTTCTGGGTTTTG
>JAHDEB010000022.1:0-44722 GCA_020629055.1 Chloroflexota bacterium | reverse complement strand
TTTCAGCGGGGCTTAAGCGGATCGCTAGAATGTCGAGCGCATCTTCTGGGTTTTGTCCGTACGCGATCTTTTGTTTGCCATTTTTCAGGTCAAATACGTACATATGGTGTGGATTACTAAAACTGCTCATAATGTGAAATTTCGGTCATTTAAGCTTTTGCGACCGCCTCCATACCTACTGTTGCGATTTGACGCTCTACTTCAGAAAGCCCAGCATTGATCTCGTTGTCATATTTACCTGCCAATAGGTCGCGGTAAAATTTATAGTCGACCCCGATCACCTTTTCATCGTCTGGGAAGCGGTGATAGTTGTCTTTTGTCATTTTGCTCTTGCCCTCAGCGATGAGCTGGTACCCTAATGCTGAACCAGGGTAAGGGGCATAGAACGAGATAGATGGATAGACGTAACGCATTTGCTTGAGCATACGCATCGTTTTGAAGGCGTCTTCTGGCTCTTCACCAGGGATACCAAGCATGATGTTTGACCAGAAATAAGGAATCTTCTTTCCTTTCGCTTTGGCCTCATCCCCTAACTTGTTCAGCAGATCGATCGCGAACAAGTTGTCTTCTTCGGTGCATTCTTTGTTTAGTAGACGAAGAATACGGTCACTGCCAGACTCGAATCCGATTGAAATTGTCGACCAGTTGGTTTCACGAACAAGCGCTTTAAACAGGTCTGGCCATTTACGAACGGTGTCTGCACGGCCGGCAGCCCAATAAGGCCATACTTTGTTGGCTTTTCGGGGGTATTTTTCAATCCATTCTTCTAACCAGCTGGGGTTTTGGAAGAACATTGAATCATGGATAACGATCGAGCCAACCCCGTATTTTCGGTCTAAAAAGTTTAATTCATCGATGACAGAATCGACAGACGGCCGCCCCATGTTTGGGATATAGGAGTTTTCGTTGCAGAAGACGCATTGCCATGGGCAAACGCGACTGGTCATGATGGTTGCAACAGGCGGAGGTCCCCATCCACACTCCGGTTCCATCGGCCAATGGAATCCTTTTTTGAGTTTGCGGCTGGCCGGTTTTGGCCATAGTTCCCGGTCAATTTTGGGCCATTCTTCCATTGACTTGCTGCCGATGCCCATTACCAAACGTGGAAAGGCAGATGGATCTCGAACGAGGTCGAGGATCACTTTTTCGCCAGGGCCTTGGCAAATGTAGTCAAATTCTTTAACCGCAAGCATTTCGTCAGAAGCGACTGTAGCATGCATTCCACCCACTAGGATCAGGCCGTTCGGGTTTAATTCTTTGAAGATTTGAGCCGATTTTAGAGCGACCGGATAAGTGTAGCTGCGGACGTTCATCAGCAGCATTTCATATCCTTTTAACTGTTTAGCCAGCTGTTCCCAACTGGTTACGGCTCTGGTCGAAGCAAGGTCGGTCATGATCCCATTTTGATGCATGATCGTCCTTAATAGCCCCAACCCATGGTCTTGCCATTGCTCGTGAGGCCCTGCCGGATTAACCAAATCCCCTAAGTCGCCCAAATCTAGCCAAAGAATCTTGTGCGTGGGTTTATGTTCTTTTTTAAATGGCCATAAATTCATGTTTTGCTTTTCCTGCCTTCTAAATCTCTTTTCTGTCTTCGAAACCTTTTCCAAAATCGTGAAAATGGGTTATGGCACGTTCTCCCATTTTCCAACATAGCCAAACTTCCCGGCCGTTGACGACGCCCGGGAAATCAACCAAACCTTCGTCTATATCTTTCAGTTGTCCACCATGTTCTCGGATCTTGTCGATTATAGTTTCAATGGCTATAAATTCAACCGCCATGTCGGATCCAACTGGACTGCCGACATTGTATAAAATAGGTGGTGGGGGGGTGTCTATTTGCCCTAATAGATCGCGAACCTTACTTTGGTGTTTCTGCAATCTTGAAACCAGCTGGGTCATTTCAGGAATGAGCTCATTTGCTTGTTCAGGCGTATATAACCGCGTTGACATATGTAAAAAAAAGGGGTGACGAAGTCACCCCAACTATTTTAGGTTAGATAGCTAATCTATCGAATTATTCGTTTGAAATATCGGTGTTAACCGTTTGCGCATGTACCGCAGGACTCAACAGCTGCATCAGACGCTGCACCTTGGCTGTCTTTCGCTTTAAAAGAGGTTCCGCAGCCGCAAGATGCTACAGCGTTTGGATTGTCAATTTTAAAGCCGCCACCCATGATCGCATCAACGAAATCGATGGTACAACCATCCATATACATCATGCTGGTTGGGTCGATAAATATTTTGAAACCTGGTTTTGCGATGACATGATCGTACTCATTCGCTTCTGCTTCAAGGGCCATGCCGTACTGAAGACCTGAGCAGCCGCCACCAGAAACGAAAACACGTAGACCGTAATCGGGTACGTTTTTAGATTCGAGTAGATTTTTTACTGTGTTTGCTGCGCTGTCTGTTACTGTGATATTAATCGTTTTTTCTAGCATTTCTGTCTGCATTTGGACCTCCACAATCCTTAATTGAAGGAAAGGGCATTCTAGCAATTTTTAAAGGGGTGGTCAATTATTATGAACTTTTTGATAGAAATTCAAATGGCGATATTTCGCTATGTTAATAGAACCATTTTCCTCTATTTGTGATCGATTGTAATCGACGGTTAGGAAACGATTGACCAACGGAATAAAATTAGCCAACTCTCCGCTGGTTACATATTCATGCATTATTGCGGATCGGCCGGCGGTTTGGGGTGGTTTTGTGATTTCGGCCAGCAGTCGCTTGGTTTGTAATGCTACCGCGTGCGCTGGGTCGATGACACGTACACCATCCCCTACGATTTTCTCAATGGCGGGTCGCACAAATGGATAATGTGTACAACCTAATATTAATGTATCGATCTTTTCAGCCAACATCGGGTTGATAAAAGCGGTTAGCATCTGATCGGTTGTGGCTGTGTCAAGCTCGCCCGCTTCGATTTGGGAGACGAGCCCTACGCAGCTATTTTCAAACAGCTGTGTATTTTGAGCATATCGCTGCATTAACTGAGCGTAACGCTGGCTTTTAAAGGTGCTGGCGGTTGCCATGACACCGATTCTGCCAGATGTTGAATGTTGCGCGGCCGGTTTGATCGCCGGTTCCATCCCTACGAATGATACGGCAGGATATTGTTCTCGCAACCAATTGATTGAAGCAGCTGTAGCCGTATTGCAAGCGATGACGATAATCTCTGCCCCGCGATCTAACAGATATTGGCAGATTTGTGCTGAAAAGTGACGAATCTCTTCCGTTGGGCGGGGGCCGTAGGGGATATGTGCTTGGTCAGCAAAATAAAGTGTGGGCTGACTAGGGCAGAGCTGGTGAATTTGACGCAAGACGGACAAGCCACCCACGCCGGAATCGAAAACACCAATCATGGGGCTATTTGCACGCGTTGACAAAGGCCCGGAATAGGTTAGCCATATCGGTATCTTTGGCCTGCATTTCTTCGGGGTGCCATTGAACACCTACAGCAAATCGATGGTCGGGGATTTCAATGCCTTCGGCAAGACCGTCTGGTGCAACGGCCGAAATGACAAGGTCTTTGCCTAGATCTTTGATTCCTTGGTGATGCAAGCTATTAACCGGCCGTTCTTTTTGGGCCCCCATAATTTCAGCCAACCAAGATTCAGATTTGATCTCAACCGTGTGGGGCGTATAGTCGCGGTCTGGATGATCGAAGTAGGCATGTTGATCGGCCTCTGGCATTTGATCTAGAATGTCTTCAAAAAGAGTTCCCCCTTGGGCAACGTTTAACACTTGGTGGCCGCGGCAAATGGCCAAGAATGGCTGGTCATCATCAACTAGCTGTCGAGTGAGGCCAAGTTCTACACGGTCACGTTCTGGGCTGATGCCGTAGACCTTGCCATGTTCGTCACCATTGTAATGAATAGGGGCGATATCACCTCCCCCTGGTAAAAGGATGCCATCCACCCGCTCACGTAGCTCTGCAAAGTCTGCATCATCTAAGCTTAGGGGGATCAGGACAGGGATGCCGCCAGCGTCTTGGATCGCTTGGGCATAGGGTGGCATGAGACCGTCGAGGATGCGGCCCCGTTCAGATTTTAGTCGATAAGTGGTTAAACCAATGAGAGGACGTTTTGACATAAGGAGCTCTGTGTGATGTGGTGATTAACAACGTTTGCTATCACGCGTAATTATTCAGCATTTTATTTAGGGTGCTTTCCCTAAAGTTGAATAGCCAGATTTTAAACTAGGTGGGTAGAAAACAAAAAGAGGCGATTGTCATGTTAACAATCACCCCTTTAATTTTATATCTGGTGAAGCTGTTTGCTAAACGTTAAATTGTTTAGTAAGTACGCTTTTCACGCAGGCGGGCTGATTTACCCGTACGGTTGCGCAGGTAGTAAAGGCGCGAACGACGGATATGAGACCGGCGGTGGATTTCTAGTTTTTCGATACGGGGTGAATTACTCAAGAAGGTTAATTCAACACCGATTCCGTTAGCAGCCATACGGCGAACGGTAAATTTTTGATTGATACCGCCACCCATGACGCGGATGATCGTTCCACGAATCATTTGAACGCGTTCGCGACGGCCTTCAACAACGCGGACATAAACGGTGACACCGTCTCCCGCAAGCAAATCTGGAACGTTTTCGTTTTTTGGCGCATCAAACGCTTTTAATAATAAATCTGACATCGTTTTACTCCAAACAGTTTAGGACTGATTACTCTTGTCCAATTTCTCTACCAGTATATAAAATGAAATCCCTGTTGTTTTCTTGAAAAATCTAAAATGCTGGTAATTCAGCGTGGATCAATTTCTGGTGATGAATTTACCAGAAATTAGGCATGTTTTAGATTGTGAATGTTGTTTGGGATCTAACTTGGTGACCGGATGATTTCCGAATTTTAAGCGAAAAAAATGACCCGTTTGACGGGTCGAAGGTAAATATTAGCATGATTGCGATTCGCTTTCAACAAGGAAATGATAAAGATTACAGGGATATTTTATTGAAAATAGGTCAAAATCGCTACTCTTGGTTACTTTGAACAAGACGACCCTCGATTTTGCTTTAAAATTTTTGATCTGATACTATTTGATTGTACTATTTAACCGTTAGGGTCGCCCAATATTTAAGATTTCATCGCACATGTTAACGATACGCCAAGCGCTAGATTTACCTGTATTCAAAACATCCCAGCTTGTGGCTGGGGAAAGTGGGTTAGACAATGTTATTCAGTGGGTACATACAGTAGATGTCCCAGATGCACATTATGACTATTCACGTGAAGGGGTGCTGATGTTGAATAGCGGGGTGAGCCTGTCTACGTCTGAAGAATTACAGTCTAATTTGGTTCGCCAGCTGCATGAAAAAAAGTTTGCCGGATTGGTGATTTCAACGGGTCAATATTTAGCCGAAGTACCGCAGTCGATGGTTGATCAGGCGAATGAACTGAACTTTCCTATTATCGCGTCACCACCGGAGCTGTTGTTTATCACGATTAGTGAACAGATCTTAGAGCCGATTGTAAACCGCCAATATGCCCTGCTGCAGAAATCGAATCTCATCTATAATCAGTTAACGGATTTGGTTTTAAAAGGGGGGAATTTACAAGATCTATCAAGAACGTTGTCTCAGCTATTGAACCGATCTGTCGTTATTGAAGACACTTCTCTGCGGGTGATTGCGCATGTGATGTGCGAACCGATGGATCGCATGCGGCGTGCGAGTGTTATTCGGGAACGTTCGGCCCCACGGGTGTCGGAGCGGCTATTACGTGCGGGCATCTATGAAAAGTTGAGGGGTGAGCTGCGGCCGATTTCTGTGCCACCGATGCCGGATGTGGGGATGACGCTGCCCCGGTTGGTTGTGCCGATTGTGGTTGACCGTGATATCTACGGCTATTTTTGGATTATCAACGATAAAGAAGATACGGAATTGGTGCGCATGGCGGCCGTCCATGGTGCGACTGTTGCGGCGCTGATCATGTTCAAAGAACGTGCGGTGGCAGAGGCGGAAGCGTCTTTGCGTGGCGATTTCTTCGAACAGCTTCTGGAAGGTGCGCCAGATTTAGCCTTGTTACAAGAACAGGCTAGACGTTTAAATTTTAATTTAGAAAAGAAATATCAAGTCATCTTGGTGCATGCCCCGCCTGCATCTGGCGGAAACGGCCGGCCGTTAATGCGCGATGTGCAAGATTGGCTGCGCACCTTGGGTATCGCCCCGTTGACGGTCTGGCATGATAATCGAGTGGTTATCATTAAAGAGGGTGGCAAGGCGTTGGAAACAGCGGAGAAGATGTTTGAGGAGATGAGCCATCCTGCTAGACGAATGTTGATCGGTGTCGGCCGGAGTTTGGCCGGGGCGACCGGTATCGCTCGCAGCTATGATGAAGCGCTTGAATCGATCCGAATATCTCAAAAGCTAAAATCAGTCGAAGGAGCCAAACCGTTTACCGATCTAGGGTTGATGCATTGGCTATACCATTTGCCTCAAGACGCCATTGATGGGAATGCGTTTATCGATATTATTTATCAATTGGCCGCACATGATAAAAAACGAAACACAGAGCTTGTAAAAACACTTGAGGGATATTTAGACAATGGGGGCAGTTTGGTCGATACGGCCGTCAAATTACACATCCATCGAAACACTTTGGTCCATCGATTAAAGCGGATCGAAGAATTGTGTGACTTAGAATTAAAAAACCCTAATTTCCGGATGAATTTGCATGTGGCTGTGAAGTATTTTAGATTGGAGGGTAGTCAGCTATTGGTGGCGGGCTAGTTTAGTGTGGTGTCCGGACTAATACCAAATCAAAAGGTACCAAACTGTGCAACAGATTGGGTTGCGCTATGTATTTACTTTGACTTAACTAAAATCAGGTTTGTCGGGGTAGTCAACGTAGTCTTCGCCATGCTTTTGCAGAAAATCGGCTAGGGGGTCATCTGCACCTTTGTCAACAAGCGATTTGCGTGTTTGGCCACCACTGGTCGGGTCTTCAACCAAGCCCATATCATAGAGTTCTTCCATGAGGCGTGCGGCGCGCGGATAGCCTATCCGCAGGCGACGTTGCATCATCGATGTCGAAATTGTGTCGTGCTTTTTCGTTAAGGCGATGGCTCGCTCTAGCATATCGTCTTTTTCTTGAAGGAACTCGTTACGCTCGATCAATCCATCCCATGGAGCGATACTGCGCTTTTTGGGCCAGTTCTTTTGCCAGAAGGTGACAACTTTTTCAATTTCCAAGTCTTCAACCAAGCAGCCTTGAATACGCTGCGGGCTGTTGGCGTCTGCACCCAAGAAGAGCATGTCTCCTTTGCCAAGTAAACTTTCCGCCCCCATGCTGTCGATAATCACGCGAGAGTCTGTACCGGATGCAACTGCGAAAGATGCACGAGCCGGGAAATTGGCTTTGATGAGACCGGTGAGAACATCGGTTGACGGCCGCTGGGTGGCCACGATGAGGTGGATGCCCGTAGCACGGGCCATTTGGGCCAAACGGCAAAGCGCACGTTCTAACTCGGCACCATATTGCACCATTAGGTCGGCCAGCTCATCGATAAAGGCGACAATGTAGGGCATCTTTTTTGTGTCGGGGAAGGATTTGATTTTTTGATTGTAGCTGGTGATATTGCGGGCACCGACGGCGGCCAGCTTTTGGTAACGGTCATCCATTTCGGCCGTGAGCCAACGCAATACGCCGATCGAACGCTCACCTTCTACCTCGACTTTGCCTAGCAGATGGGGCAGACCGTTAAAGCGAATGAGCTCAACTTTTTTCGGGTCGATCATCACCATTTCTAAATCTTCGGGGGTGTTGTTCATGACAAGGCTGGTAATCAGCGCGTTCATGAATACCGATTTACCTGATCCGGTTTGACCCGCGACAAGCATGTGAGGCAGCTTTGTCACATCGATTGATATCGGCGTGCCGGAAACGTCGAGGCCTAATCCGGCCCCCATGCTGCCGCGAATGGTGCGGAATTCGGGTGAGTTGATGACGTTGCCCAAGCGGACGATGCTGGTCGAGCTGTTGGGTACTTCGACGCCGACAATGCCTTGACCGGGGACCGGCGCTTGGATCCGAATGCGGGGTGCGGCTAGAGCAAGGGCGAGGTCTTGCCGGATGGAAGCGATTTTATTGACGCGAACCCTGGTTTTGCGGATTGTGCCATCGGGTAGTTCTTGTTCAACCAGTCGAGGGACGATGGCGAATTGGGTAATGGCAGGGCCGATCAGAACAGAGTCTAAAACGTCGGCCGCGATATCAAAATCTTCTAAAGTTTTTTGGATGATCGCTTTTTTCTTGTCGATCTCTTTTTGTGAGATCTGTTTAGGTGGGGCAAGCGATAAAATTTCTAGTGGAGGTAGCTCTTTGCTGCGTTTTTTGCGTCGGGGCGCTTTCTTCTTTTCTTTAGATTGAGTCGCATCGAGGCGCAATGGCATCTGCCGCTTCATGCCGTCCATTTTTTTGCGGTCTATGGTGGCTCGTAGCTCTTTCGTTTTCTTGCGGGATGGGCGGGTTGCGAGCGATTCTGTCTCATCTTCATCTTCTTCATCATAAAGACCATCGTTCCAGCTGTCCATGCGGCCGGAGAATTCAACGAGCCAAACTCGGATATCTTCGATCGTAATTTGGAAGATGAGAAAAATGCTGATGGTTGCAAGCAGGAGATAGACGACCCAGGCGGCTGGTCGGCCGAGCAAATAAATGATCGGTTGGGCCAATGTACTGCCGAATACGCCACCACCAAAACCTGCCCGAGCTTGAGTGATGCCGCCTGCCAAAGCGAGATGGGCTAAGGGCAGAACAGATAGTATAAAGAAGAGCCAGCCGGTAAATTGTCGATTAGAGGGTGAAGGGCGCCATTCTATTTCCATACGCAAGGTGGCTAAATAGATGCCGAGTGCGAATGTAAATATACAGATTACGAGGGCCATTTGGCCAAAAAGCAGGCGCAAAAACGAGGTCCAAACGTTGAGAGCGGTCGTGCTGGTTTGCCCCAGCAGGGCGATGCCGCTGATTAAGGCAACAATGGCGAGTAAGATTCCACCCATCTCGCGGCCGTATGGTTTTAGATAATCGATGAGCACTTCATCGAAAGTTGTTTGGGTGATTTCCGGCCGTTTTTTGCTTGTGGAACGCTTGGTTGAGGCTTTTTTGCTGCTACTCTTGGAGGTGCTCTTACTTTTCGTAGAGCGGCTGGTCCGCTTAGTCATAAGAACAAGTGTACCATAAAAGGGGTGTTTTTTGGAAGTATTGTTGTGATGATGCATCAGGTGGCGGGGGTCGGTATTTAGTATTCGGTAGGTCAGTATCGCTTTTAGCCCAAAGAAAGATCGGTTAGGGGTGGTGAGATGTAGGCGGCAAACTATGTTTAATGTACTATCTGTGGCAGCTGTTAAATCTTCAGTTCTTAGTCAACCAACGCGTTTGGTTAGACTACCGAACTAACCGACCCACCGAATACAGATCAACCGAAAAATGAAACCAAAAAACCTTCTTTACATTATTTCTGACGAACACCGGCGAGACGCGCTGGGATGTTATGGTCATCCATTGGTGCAGACCCCTAACTTAGACAAGCTGGCTGCAAACGGGGTTCGTTTTACCAATGGTTATACCCCGTCCCCGATGTGTGTACCGACGCGGGCGGCGCTGCACACCGGCCGGTGGGTGCACCAGATCGGTACATGGAGTAGTGCTGAGCCATATGAGGGGCAAGTGGAAGGGTGGGCCCATCGGCTGCGTGATGCTGGGCATCGGGTGACGTCGATTGGAAAGCTGCACTTTCGAAATTCGCACGAGCGGAACGGCTTTACCGAAGAGATCTTGCCGGTGCATATTTTGGACGGAATCGGTTGGACACACGGGTTGCTGCGGGATGAGCTGCCTACTTATTCGACCGGATTAAAAGAGTTTGCGGAGCAGGTCGGCCGAGGGTCATCGAGCTATACCGATTACGATAAAAAAGTAACCTCGGCCGCCTGTGATTGGCTGCGCGATCGAGCCGAATCCCCGGATGAGAAACCATGGGTGACATTCTTGTCGCTGGTGTCTCCCCATTATCCACTGATCGCCCCGGCCGAATTTTATGATCTGTATGATCCGGCCGATATGCCGCTACCGATCAATCATGACTTTGACCGAGACCCAGAAAAGATTACACCCGGCCTGCGTGAGTGGTATCGGTTTTATAATTACGCTCAACATTTTGATGAAAAACGGATGCGTGAGGCGATGGTGGCTTATTTTGGCTTGTGTAGCTTTTTAGACCATTGTGTGGGGACGGTGCTCGACACGCTGGCGGAGGTTGGTTTGGCTGAAGATACGCGTATCGTTTATACGAGTGATCATGGTGAGATGTTGGGGGATCATGGGCATTGGACCAAGATGTGTATGTATGAATCGAGCGTCGGCATCCCTATGATTTTGACCGATGTAGATGGAGAATCGGGCACGGTCTGCGAAACGCCAGTGAATTTAATCGACTCGTACCAGACGATTTTAGACTGTGTTGGGCTGCCACTGACGGAGCAGGAGCAAAACGAGCTGCCAGGAAAGTCGCTGTATGACATCGCCCAGGGGGCTGAACCGGATCGGGTGACGTTTAGTGAATACCATGATGGGGGGACGACGCGGGGCCATTTCATGCTCCGTTACAGTGACCAGGATGGGGATTGGAAGTTTGTGTATTATGTGGGATGCAGACCGCAGCTGTTTAATTTGGCGAATGACCCGCAGGAGTTAGATGATTTGGCGACTGATTCGGCTTATGCGGAGGTGTTGGCTATGTGTGAGACTAAGTTGCGAGCGATTGTGGACCCTGAGGCGGCCGACGGGCGGGCGCATGAGGCGCAACGGAAACGGGTTGAAGAGCTGGGCGGCCGGGATGCGGTTTTGGGGTTGATTGGGGATTTTGGATTTACGCCGATTGATGGATGATTTTGTTGGGGGGTGTTTTCATGATGGGGCGACTCATTCGCCATATTTGGTTTGATGTTTAAATTTGCCATGCGAATGAGATAGCCCCTGCGGTACAGATTGTTAGGTAGGGGCGAGGATGGATGCATGGCAACTGCTGTTAATGGAAGCTGTTTCAGCATCCAACCCGCCCGGCGTTAGCAAACAAGTTGTTTTGTTGTGGATGGGTTCGTTACCTGCATACGGGTTGCATGGCGCATATCGGGCGAGATCCCCCTCAAGGTTTTAATGATGTTGGTTGATTTTAGGCGTCGGGTATCTGCGCCCCTACGGGATGTTTTCGAGCCATCGTTAAAACCAAGGTAGAATAGAGCCTGTAGGGGGACCAAGGAGAATGATGACACCAGAAGATGTTCGTAAATTGGCTTTGGCGTTACCGGAAACAGAAGAAAAAGGGCACTTTGGCACGCCTGATTTTCGGACGCGTAATAAGATTTTTTGCACGCTGCGGCCAGAAGAGGGCACGGCCGTCCTTAAATTGCCGATGGAAGACCAAGAGGCGGTGACCACGTTGCAGCCAGACGTGTTTAGTTTAGCTGGGTGGAGCCATCAGGGTTGGACGAAAGTGGTGCTGGCAAACGTCCAGCCTGGGGAGTTTGAGGCGCTGATGGTGTTGGCTTGGAAAAAGCTGGCGACGAAGCGGGCAATTAAAGCCTATGAAGCGTCAGCCTGAATGGTTGAGTTACAAAAGCCACATTGGAAAATATGCACACCGGCCGGTTGTGGCGGGACAGAGGCGAGGCAATTGGGGCATTCTGTGGGGAATGTATAGGTGACTGAATCGGTTTCAGGATCATAGTCAAAGCGGTCTTTGGCGGTTTCACCGGATAACACCATTTTGACCTCTTCGGCCCACTCTGACGCCTGCTGATCAACGAGCTGAAATTTGAGACGAGACGTATCGGCCTGCCCTTGCAACACAAATGAGAGAATCTCGCGACGCTTCATATTGAGCATGCCGCGCCGTTCTTCTTCATGGTCAATCGTTTTTAAATGGCGCAGCTCTTCATCGATCCACACTTTTTGAACTGTTTTAGATTCAGTGGTGATAAACAAGATCTTCTTTTCGGCGACCTTCTCTTTTTGTTCAAACAAAATTCGCTGATCGGTTAAGTAGAGGTGCCCAAGCGGCCCTTCGTCTTCTCCGTCACGCTCCCATCTTGCATCGGCGGCCAAGATCGGTGCTTCGCTGCCACGCAGGGTGATTTTTGAATCATTGAGCAGATTGAGGGTTTGTTCAGCTTCGGCGATATCAAACTGGATCTCGTCTACCTTGTCTTTAATCGAGCGGTAATGGGCGCGTAAACTCTGTTCGGCCGAACGGATGGAGCTATCTAAGTTTTCTAGCTGGGTTTGAGCCTGATTGATTAGGCTTTGGGTGGGGGAGGTGAGCCTGTCCATCTGACGGTCGCTTTTACGTTCCACCTGTTCGATAGAGCTCAAAGCTTGTTGAAGCGCCTCTTCCACATCCTCTTTAATGTCTGAATGCCATTGATTCTCGATGATGGCTAAATCATCTTCGATATCTTTTGTGAACACAAAGCCCCGCTCGTTGAGTTCGCGTAGGGCGGTGGGGACAGCGAAAAAGGCATTGGCGATATCTGCAATGTCAGTTTGGACCGAGTTGAGATCGGCCCGTAATTTTAGAGATCTTTCTCTCGATTCGAGCATGCTCATCTCGCTTTGTAGCTCTTGCGAGTTGCTGCTGCCACGAGCTGAAGAGGGGCGGGAGGTTGAACGCTGAGGCGGTTGGCGGCGCGCAACCGGCCGGTTGCTTGGCCCCCGGCCGCGCTCTTGACGACGCTCTGAATTTTTGCGCTTGTAGTTTCGTAGTTTTCCGTGGCCGACCTTGCCACGCTTGCCGTGTCTGATGTGTCTTTTGCTCATGTGAAAATTATCTCAGAAATGAGCTTGTTGTCACGCGAAATAATGATTATAGGGGGTTATGAACACCAATCACTGAGAACAGAAACACGCTTGTTTGTGGCATCAACTTCGATTTCAACCCCCAATGGGAGCGTAAACATCGGGTGAGTATGGCTGCAATCAAACTCTGCGAGAATGGGTAATGGTTGACCATTCAGCACTTCTAATAAAATGTCCGATGGTTTTAGACCGGTGCCCTTATCATCAAATATTTCATGTTTGCCTAAAATAATCGCTGATACTTTATCGAAAACATGGTTGACCTTCAGCATGGCGAATGACCGTTCAACTGTTGCCGCATCTTTTAGAGAGTCTTCAATAAACAAGATGTCACCTGTCTGAATGGGGGGCATGTATTCACTCCCCCAAATTCCTTGTATGGTGTTTAGATTTCCCCCGATTACCCGTCCCTGAGCTACCCCTTCTTGAACAGTTACCCAGCGGTTTGGTTTGCTTTGTTTTTCGGACGTTTGATCTTCCCAATTAATAAATTCTTCTGTCCAAATTTCAGGTATTTGGTAGGTGAATGGCAGCGTATGCGGTTGGACTAAGAATTGCTCAAAACTGCGGTAGGTTATATCTACAAACGGTTGAAATTCCCCAAATGAGGCGACTAAGGCGGGGCCATAAAAGGTGATTAGGCCGGTTTTAGCATAGATGGCGAGCAGCAGGGCTGTTGCATCTGAATAGCCGATGATGATCTTTGGGTCTTTTTTGAGAGCGTCATAATCAACATAGGGGAGCAATGAATTGGAATTCATTCCTCCGATTGTAGACATGATGCAACGTACATCAGGATCACGAATTAGCTCATTTAACTCTTCCACCCTTTCGGCTATTGTTCCAGAACGATAGCCGCGACTTTTACCGGTTAGGCTACCGTCTTTTAGCTTAAACCCTTGTGTTTCTAGGTAGGTTTTGGCCCGGTTAAACCGAGACGGTGCAAACGAGGTTGCTGGTGATGATGGCGAAAAGGAGCCAATAAAATCGTCTGGTTGTAATTTTGCTGGTTTTAGATTGAAGTTCATTGAATGAGTGAGCTGTATGAGTTTTATTGAGAAAGGCTTTGGGGCTGGAAGCTCCTAAGATTTAGCTCTTTTTTGTCGCTTGGCCCAGTTGACATAGGTTGCAATTGTATCGTGGGCCAATAGTTTTTCCAACGTGTTGAGCTCGCGTGCTAATTCTTTTTCTGAAAACTTTTTGTGGATGAATGAGTGACACGGCCGACAGACATCAATACCACGGGTACGCATATCGTCTTTATCAAAGTTTTTCTTAAACCATTTGTTGGTGTGACATTTACGCGGAATCAGATGATGGAAGGTGATACCCTGTTGGCTGCTACACAGGGCACAATGCTCTTCATTGGTTTTGTCGGTTGGCAAGGGCATGTTTACAGCGCCCGCTTTTCGAACTTAAAGGTGTCCCCTTGTTGATGAACTTGGAAAACCCCATCGATGTGTGAGAAGTAGAGCAACCCCCTGTTTTCGGCCGCTTTGCTGAGTGTTGCACGTTTGCTGGCCACCATCGACACCGGCTCTGCCCAAGGGACGTTGATCGAAAAATCATCAAACTCGATCGGGTCGTGAAACAAATCGCCACAAAAATAGTGGGTTTGATCATCGATGAACAGTTCAACTATTTGATGTCCTGGCGTTTCCCCTGGCATCGGAATGATGGTTATCCCGTCAGCAAGTTCCATCTGACCATCGATCAAGGTGACCAGACCATGGTCGTCAACCACTTTTAGGGTCTCGTTTTCCAGTTTTTTAAACCGTTCTGGGTTCCAGTCGGCCGTGTGGATGATGTGCCGCGCGTTGGGAAAGGCCGGTGTAAACTTGCCATTTGTCTCTTGGCAAAGGCCGTTGTAGTGGTCCCAATGGGTGTGGGTAATGATGACCTCGGAGACGCGGTCGGCCGAAATTTGTTGCTCAGCCATTTGCTGCAATAGTGGTGGAGGGGTTGGTTCCGTCATCGGATACTCTTCTGCATGGATGCCGGTCGGTAACGCACCGGCATCGATCATAACGACACGATCTTTAAAGATGATGCAAAACGAATAGGTGGGCGTTTCGACAACCGAAGTTGCGTTGGGATGATTCGCTGGCAACTTGTAGGCTTCGCCGAGCGTGACAGGGCCTGAGCCAAGATTAAAGGCGAAGATTTTTGGGGACATATTGAAGATCTTGTTTAAGTTAATACGGTTGATAACCCAAAATAGTGTACATGGACCCTGCAAAAGTCTTTTGAAATTGAGCTACGAATTCAAAGCCAGCTAGTCGGCCGGATTCTATTTTACCGTTTATGGCTGTTTAAGAAACTCTGTTTGGTTATTTGGCCAGGGTTTTCCCAAAGTCGTTAATTCATCCTGCACCGAAGGTTGCAAACCCTCGGTTAAAATAAGAAACCTGATGAATCAGGTTAATTTGGTGCATTTAGCCCGATTGATCGGGCTTTTTATTGTAACTGTAGGATTTATCCTACTGGGCAAAGCTGACTTTGGAAAAACCCTGGTTAGGTGGCAGCGAAATGTTCCTGCGGTTAGGGGATGAATGATAGGGTTGATAGAGGATGTTTTAGTCTGCAATTCAGGTTAATTCGCGATAAACGGCAAGTAGATCGGATCGGGAATCGGATCTTCGGCCGGGGTTGGCTCTATGGTCGGTGTCGGAGATGGAATCGGAGTTGGGGTTGGAGTTGGGGTCGGGGTTGGTGCAGGTGCTTGTGCTAAGAGGGCCACGTCGTCTATGAAAAATGATGAGATTGCCGATTCATCTGTGATCGTCTCAAAAACAATTGAGACTGAGCTAGAAGTGATGTTGGACAATTCGACGGTGACTTCTTGCCACTCGGCCGTTTGGTTATCGACACACAGGTCGTACTCCGCAATAACGGTTTCGTTGACCGTTACTGAGGCCGAATCAAAGCCACAAATGTCCGCGGATTCAATGTAGTAGTAAAATTGGAGCGTATACGTTGTTTGTGAGCGAAGCTTCGTGTTCAATTGGATCGTGCGAGAAAGTGAAGCGGTTTCATTGTTGGCCCCGCCCAGCCACACTAGATTTGGTGGGGAGAGTGCCGCAACAATTCCATCCGATTCAAAGGATCCAATGAGCGTATAGTCGTTGCTGGAAGATTGTCCCCACTCACTTTCAGTGGTGTCTTCAAAGCTGCCATCTGTCAGGATGTTTTTGGCTGGTGGTTGACCCACCGGCGTCGGCGTTGGTGTTTGTTGTGGAGTAGGCGTGGCCGTAGGATCAGCTTCCTCTTCACTCATTGTTGTACTAATCCAAGCGGTGAACTGAGAAACACGAGCGTATACGCCATAAAAATTGGCTTGGGCACAGCCAGTGCCAAAGCTTACAACGCCGGCCAATTTGAAGCCGCCTTCCCCATCAGGAATCATCAGTGGTCCACCGCTATCCCCTTGGCAAGAATCTTTGCCACCTTCTGCGAAGCCGGCGCAAACCATATTTGCCGTGATTGTGCTGCCATAGGATTCGATACATGTCGCGTTTGAAACAATAGGGACTTGAACTTCTTGCAACACATCTGCGGCGGACCCACCAGATGAAGTGGTCCCCCAGCCGATAACAGTTGCCAAGAGCCCACCAGTTAAGTCCGCTTCTGTATTCAGGCTAATAGTTTCTACTTGCCCAGCAATAATTGTGGCTGGACTGCTCAGTTTTAACAAAGCGATATCGAAATCATTGGTCACTGCGGAATAATCGGGATGGGGGTGTGATTCGGCTATGCTAAAACTTTGCTCCGTGGATTCACTGACACTTTGTGTGTGGTTGCCTAAGACAACGCTGATATTAGATGTATCGATATTATCCACGCAGTGAGCGGCCGTAACGACCCAGAGTTCATCAATTAATGCGCCGCCGCATAAGAAACCACCAGGCGTTACCAAAACTTGCCAAGGATACTCCCCTTGATCTGCGTCTTGCCCACCGACAATGCGGGGTGCAGCAAGCTGCTTGGGTGTGTTGGGGGCAGCTGTTGGTGTAGGAGTTGCTTGGTGTAAGTCAGGGTTGGGGTTGGCATATTCGGCCGAGGCACTGACCCCGATTGACATCAAGGCAAGCATAGAAATGGCGGCAAGAAATAAGAATGTTCTGCGTTTAAGTATGTGCATATTTGGCTTCTCCCGAAAAAACGTTTAGCCCTTGGGGTGCATAGGATTGGGCTTTGAACCGATTTTTATGGGTGCATGTTTAATTTTGTAGGCAATTTAAACGATTTGGATCGAAGCTTCTATGGGTTTTTTGTACGGCCGCGGTTTGTAACAGATGTTATCGATGTTGCAACACATGTTTCTTTTGTGGTAACATCTGTTGCATGAAGCAAGAATGGATCGCATTGTCATACACCTTGTCAGCAAAAAAGAAGTCGAGTGTACGGGTCACCCTGTGGCGCCGGTTGCAGCGGCTGGGTGCAGTGACGCCGGTTAGCGGCATTTATCTGCTGCCTGCAACTGACAGCTGTATCGAGTCATTTCAATGGTTGGCGCAAGAGGTTGACGCGGCCGAAGGTCAAGCGGTTGTCATGCGGGTCAGTGGCTTTGAAGGGCTAGATTACGATGGGATTGTGGCGTTGTTTCAGGCGGCTCGGCAAACGGAGTATGCTGAAATTGATGAGCAGATTGTGGCGATTGAAGAGCGAATTAAAAACGATGGAACCCCATCTGAAAAAACGCTGGGGCAGGCCCAAGATGAATTGGTGAAGATGAAAAAGCGGTATGGAGAAGTGGTTGCCACCGATTATTTTAATAGCTATGAACGGGCTACGACAGGGGCAAAGTTAGATAAATTGGGCCTGTTGCTGTTCCCGGAAACCACACCGATTCCAGAGATTCCGTATGTCAAGACGGCCGATTATCAGGGGAAAACTTGGGTGACCCGGCCGCAGCCCCATGTCGATCGGCTGTCGAGCATTTGGTTGATTCGGCGCTTTATCGACAAAGAGCCGACAATTCGGTATTCAACCGAGGTTGAGGTGGGGGAGATCGGTTTTGATATGAACCACCCAAATGCAGAATTTGGGCACAATGGCCCTTTGTGTACCTTTGAAACGTTGGTTAAAGCGTTCCAACTTGATGCGAAAGGGATTGATGCGGTGGCTGAAATTGTGCATCAGATCGACCTGAATGATGAGCGATTTGTGCACCCTGAAGCGATTGGTATCGACGCCATTTTACGCGGTTGGTTACTTGAAAATCTGGAGGACCCAGAACTCGAACGACGGGGCTTGGCGCTGTTTGATGGGATATATCAAACATTGTCGCATCGTTCGTAATTTGGAATTTATGTTACTCGCTACAGACCAGTCAGGTTTTCATATTCCTCTGGTTTTAAGAGCAGTTGTTTATAGAAACCTGACTGGTCTTTGTTGGGTAAGGGCATAACGTGAGTTGGTAATTGATATTTAAACAGGTCTGGATACCTGTTCTACACGAGTGTTGCACACAAGTTTCTAAACGTTGTCTCTAGTACAAAGGGGCATAAAGAACGAACATGTTGAAATGTGGTTAGCCCCTTTGTAGAGGGTACCGTGAGCCAATTCAACCATACCGTTACTTATGCCTCACGGTACTAGCTCTTGACCAGATAGTGGCAACCGGATAGATCCATCTAAAAGGAAAATCGTATGACTGAATTAGATTCCGCATCAGAAGATGCGTTGGTTCAAGCTGGGAGCTTGCCACAAGATAAACGGTCTAAACACAACATCACTCTAAACGAGGCGTTTTGGGTATGGGTCAAGGTCGCGGCTTATAGTTTTGGCGGCCCGGCCGGGCAAATTGCGGTGATGTATAAGCTGTTGGTCGAGGAAAAGCGTTGGGTCAGCGAGAATCGTTTTTTGCATGCCCTCAATTACACGATGCTGTTGCCGGGGCCAGAGGCTCAGCAGCTCGCGACTTATTTGGGATGGCTGCTGCACGGCACGCGTGGTGGACTGATTGCGGGTGGCTTGTTCATTTTTCCCGGCTTCGTGTCGATTTTGGCACTTAGTGTGCTGTATGCCGGTTTTCAAGAGGTGACGTTGGTGCAAGCGTTGTTTTACGGGCTAAAACCGGCCGTGCTAGCGATTGTGGTCGAGGCGGTTTTTCGTATCGGCCGACGAGCGCTGAAAAACGAAGTGATGATCGCTTTGTCTGGGTTGGCGTTTATCGGAATTTTCTTCTTTAACATCCCATTTCCAATCATCGTGCTGGCGGCCGGCATCATTGGCTATATTGGCGGACGTGTTTGGTTAGAGAAATTTGATGTGATCAAACAGCGTGAAACGGGTGATGAGTCTGAAGACGATTATGTGATTACAGATGCTGTGGCGCAGGCGCAAAAGCCATCCTTAAGTTACGCGCTGCGGGTGCTGGTGATCGGTTTGGTCATCTGGAGCTTGCCGCTGCTGGTGAGCTGGCCGATGTTCGGCCGGGACCATGTGTTTGTGCAAGAAGGGATCTTTTTCAGCAAAACGGCCGTGGTCACCTTCGGTGGCGCATATGCTGTGTTGGCCTATATCGCCCAGCAAGCGGTTGATGTGTTTGGCTGGCTACAGCCGGGTGAAATGCTGGATGGATTGGGGATGGCGGAAACGACTCCTGGCCCATTGGTCCAGGTGGTTCAGTTTGTTGGATTCATGGGTGCGTATCGAAATCCGGCCGGTTTTACCCCATTACAAGCCGGTGTAATTGGTTCTGTTATCACAACGTGGGTCACCTTTGTCCCCTGTTTCTTGTGGATCTTTTTGGGTGCACCGTTTATCGAATTTTGGCGGAACAACAAAGCCTTGACCACAGCCCTTTCCGGTATCACGGCGGCCGTGGTCGGGGTTATCTTGAATCTGGCCGTTTGGTTCGCGCTGCAAACGCTGTTTGGCACCGTTAACGAGCGTCAAATCGGGCCGATTCGATTGTTTATACCGGACTGGAGCACGCTCGATTGGATGGCTCTCTTTATCGCAGTTGCCGCGTTTGTGGCTCTGTTTCGGTTCAAAGTAAATATGTTGATCATTCTGTTAGGCAGTGTGGTGATCAGCGTGCTGTACTACTTTTATGTCTTGGCAGCATTATAAATGCGGGAACTCGTTCCCCCACTAACATCCAATATCTAATATCTCAAAACTCGAGGAAAAATCATGAATCAAATTAAACATATCCTTTTTCTTTGCCCCCATGCGGCGGCTAAAAGCGTGCTGGCGATGACTTATTTTGCTGATTTAGCTGGTAAAGCTGGGTTAGATATCACTGTTCGGAATGCGGGGACTGAACCTGATCCGATTTTGAATCCGGCCGTGGGCGGCTACCTGCTGGCCGAAGGGTTTGACCTGTTTGGTTTTGTACCAGGGGTATTGACAGCCGAACATTTTAACGCGGCGGATATGGTCGTTTCGATAGGCTGCATCGAAGCGGAGCAGGTTCCGGCCGGTAAAGCGTTTCGTGACTGGTCTGATGTGCCGATGTTAAGCGACGATTTCAAACTGGCGCGAGACAAGATTCATGCACATGTGGTTGAGCTCGTCAATGAACTGTTGGATAGATAGTTTCATGACCGGTTGTTCAGCCATCGCCCAGGCCTAAACGCGGCCGACTATGACTCAAACCAATCCCAATCCATACTGGCTTTGTGCGCAACAGCCGGTTGATCTTTGATCGGCATGTCTAGCTCTGCGATGCATTTGGCAAAGCGAATGCCAGACTCAAGCGCACCTTCGATCAGACCGCCGTTGGTGAAGGATGTTTCAGACGAAATAAACGCCAATTTATCATTCCAGTCTGTGCCTAGGTCTAGGTTTAGCCCATATTGCGGGTGGTGGGTTTGGGGCTGCTGGTCGGCCGCACCGGCCGTGAATGGCTCTTGTGTCCAATCTTGCAGATAGGTTCTAACGGGATGGCGAGCCTCATCCCCATAAATAGAAGCGAGCTGGTCGAGAATCGCCACGGTTAACGCTTGCTCTCCTGCGGCGGCTCGTCGGGCCGCATCGATACCGACAAATCCAAACAGACTAAAGAGTTTGCCAGAATCAGGTGAGGCATCATGAATTTCAGCCAGCGGGCCACGCCTGCTGATCGTGGTGCCACACAGACCTTGCGGCCGCCAAAACGGTTGGTCGTATAGCGCAAAGAACTTCGCGTGTCCGGCCATCCAAGTTGGGGTGTTGTGCAAGGCGTGCACTGCGGCCGGCGGCAACTTTGGTTTGATGGCAAGTTCGCCTGCCAAGCGGGGGGGGATGGCAACCGCTACATGATCGGCCGTTAGGCTAAATGTGCCGTCAGGGTTGGTGCCTGAAACGGTGACGGCCCCATCTTTTAAACTGATTGAAGTCGCGACATGTTGCAACAGCTGGTCGGCCGGGTTTAGCCGCTGGGCGATGGCGTTCGCCAGTTGGCTAATGCCGCCGCTGATGCGCAACGAACCGGCCATGGGGGAATCGATCGGCGCTTGCCCCACGTTGCCGTCAGGCTGCTGAAACAGCACAATGCCGTCTGAATATTGCTCGAAATAGCTGATACCAAAATGGTCTAACAAGCTGGCAACAAGCGGCTGACCTTGCCAAAACCAAGATGGTCCCATTTCACTGTCGGAACCTAGTTCGTCTGTTTGGGTCCAGGCCCGGCCGCCAAAGCGGTCGCGTGCTTCTAATAATTTGACGTCGTGCCCCGCGCGGCTCAATTGCCATGCGGCCGTTAAGCCGCTTAATCCACCGCCGATCACAATAATCTTTTTTGTCATAAAAAATTTCCAAGAGAGCCAGGCGCGAGATTAAGCGCCTGACGGTTTTTCGATACCAGGGGGTGCATCACCACGGTTTAAAAACGGGATTGCGGAATTGATTGCTAGTGCTGTGACGATAATCGCGCCGCCGACCAACGTGGCCATGACCGGCCGTTCACCGATCACCAGCCAGACCAGAAGGGGGCTGAAAACCGCTTCGAGCAAGAGTAAAAGGCTTACTTCTGGGGCCGGAATGTAGCGCGGCCCGATGTACATGAGTGAAAAGGCTAAAGGCAAAATCAATCCCCCTAAAACAAGCATGTAGCCCCACTGTTGGCCTGACAGAGTCAGGGATTCTGCAAATGGGAATGCGATCAAGGAGGATAAAAAGCCCCCGATTGCAACGGCCGGAAGCATGTCGGCCCCATTAAAATACCGAATTAGTGAAAAATTGATTGCCAAAATTAGGGCGATGGCCAAAGCCGCTAAATTGCCTATCCGATCGTTGCCGCCGCTGGGTGTTCCCCAAGCGATAATCGTGATGCCAATGAGCACAACGCCGACGGTGGCCCACGTGCGCCAAGGGACGATTTCTTTTAGAAAAAGCCAGGCAAATAGGGCTGAAAAAACGGGGGAGGTGCTGACGATAAAGAGTGCACTGGCGACCGATGTTTGGGTAAGTGCAAAGACGAATAAAAAGGTTGAAGCGCCGGTCAGAATCGAAACGATGATACCGAGCCAGCCCATCTTTTTGAAATTGTTGAAAAATTCCCCACGGTAATAAAAAATGAGGAACAGGGTCATGGAGATGCCGATGAGGAGACCGCGCCAAAAAGAAACCGTCCAAGAATCAGCCGCGATTAGGCGCAATATCAGCCCATCGGGCACGATGGTTAGAACGCCCAATGTGGTGATGATGAGCCCTTTTTGATAGTCGGTGAATCTTGACATTCGGGAATCATCTCATGGTTTACGGGTCAGAACAATATCAACGGCAAGTTGCTGTTAGAATATTAACTTCTGTTGCGACGATTAATTCGATAACCAAAAACAGCCTCACCCTAATTTGAACCGTTGGGTGAGGCTGTTTATTGTTTTAGGCGATCCAGTCTGTCCACTGCTGCGGCCGGGGCTTTTGCATCGCCTTTAGGTAGACCATCGCTTTGCCGTAAAAAATGAGGTACGCCTCTTGCAAAATGCTCAGGTTAATGTGTACCGGCAGTTCAAAGTTTTCTCCGCGATGGACCAACTTATTTTTGGCATCTTCATCAGATATCGCTTCGAGCGTCGCTTTGAGCTCTGCGTGGAGCTGGTCGTACCATTCATTGAGTTTGGCGATGCTGCTTAGCCGGGCAGGGTCATCGTTTTTGGCATCGCTGCCCATCTTAAATGTTTTGAACGAGCCGATGTAGTTCATTTCTGTTTCACCCAGCTCGACACACAGTTCACCTAAGGTCATGTTGTCGCCACCGGGGGAATAGGCCAAATCATCGTCGCTCAGAATTTCGAGCAGCTGCGGCCGCAGCATTTTATACATTTCAAAGTGTCCCCAAAATTGTTCGATATCACTGTTCATGTTGTCCTCCTGACAAGATCGTGGCGAACTCAACCTGCTTTCTGAATCGCCTGAATTGATTTAAAAACAAGTATAAATAGATAAGCGGTCATTTTTTGCCCTAATTAAATTTTATGCTAAAACTCAACCATGTACTATCCATCGACCCGACTATTTTCTGTCCTTGAGCTGTTACAAGCACACCAAACGCTAACCGGTAGCCAGATTGCTGAAAAGCTGGAAGTAGACGGCCGGACGGTGCGCCGCTATATCACCCGTTTGCAAGAGCTGGGGATTCCGATTGATACGGTTAAGGGGCGATATGGGGGGTATCGATTGGATCAGAGATTTAAGCTGCCTCCGCTCATTTTTCAATCAGATGAAATATTGGCGCTAACAATCGGGCTGATGTTTGCACGTCGTTTGCATTTGGTTGGCATTACGGCCGCCAGTGAACGCGCCATCCATAAAATTGAACGGGTCATGCCGCAGCGGATGGTGGAGCAAATGGGGGTTTTGAACAATGTGATCGAAATGGACCCACCGGAAACATGGTATTCAATGTCGGCCGACATTGTGCTAGAAGCGAGTCAGGCGGTGCATGATCAAAAATCGGTTTGGATCCAATATGGTGACCGGGAACGGCAGGGGACAAGTCGCAAAGTAGACCCGTTTGCGCTGGTGTTTATGATCGGCATGTGGTACCTCGTGGGGCATTGCCACTTGCGCGAAGCGATCAGGACCTTTCGGGTTGATCGCATCCAATCCTTAAAGCAGCTGAGCGTGGGGTTCGACAAACCGGCCGAGTTTGATGCGCAGCGGGTTGTAGAAGACGCCATCGCCCGCACCCCCAATGTGTGGACGATTCAACTGCTTTTTCAAGGATCGTTGGAGGAGGTGCGAGCCATCCTGCCAAAAGCGGTTGCGACCTATGAACAACGGCCGGATGGCATTCTGGTTAAGATCAAATCACCCAATATCGATCAGATGGCCCGATTTATTTTGCGCTTAGAGGGGGATTTTCGGGTGTTAGGGCCGCCTGAAATGGGGGATGCGTTGCAACGAGTGATCGGTCAAACTCAAAAGCTAATTGATAGCATGTAGGCCGCCGGGCATTTATATCGATACACAGAACCGCCAAAATTTTAACTGATAGAAAGCGAAGTGGAGGCGTAGAGAAATAGAAGGCCGGTCATCGAGCCGAAACCAATTCCTGAACTACACTCATTATTTGATTTAGAAATAACTTTGTAGAGAGGAAAATCATGTCTGTTCGCAATTTATTTGTTTTTGTATCGGGCCTTATCTTGATTGCAGCCGTTTGGTGGTTTTGGCCAGCCGCCCCTTTGATTTCGATGGGGAATTCGGTGCCGGTTGATGGCGGGGGATACCGTCATTTAACTTATAACAAGCTATCGGCCGACCATAACGGGAACTTTACCGGGGATGTTTATTTGGTGAATGTCGCCACCGAAGATAAATTTCAATTAACAAAAGGGGGGACGACGGCGTCTGCCGCGTGGCTGAATAACCAAGAGTTGCTGGTGTCGTATCGGCCGAAAGGGAGTGTTGTAGAGCCTTATTATCTGGATGTCTCGACCGGCCGCCTATCGGCCGCTGATCATCATGTGAGTTCTTTACCTTTTTACCAAGATCGTTTTGACGCGGGGCTATCGCCCACTCGGTCCCACTATACGGTTCATATTCCAAATGGAGATAATGCTCAGGCTGATCGGTATGCGGTTTTAGGGGTGACGGAAGGTGGCGCAGAAATTATAGCGACGATTTCGACACTTGGATTCAGCCTGCCAACCTGGCTGCCGAAAAGCGAAGGGCTTATTTATGGGCGGTATGACAAACAGATGTGCCTGTTGAACTTGCGCAGCTTGGAAGAAACCTGCCGGCCGGGTATGAGTCCCGTTGCGTCTAAAACAAGGCAGCCTGAAATGGTCGCATTTTTAGACGTATCAGAGGGTGGGTTTAAAGTGTGTACGGCCGAGATTGAAGCATTCGAATTTAGCAATGTGACATGCCATGATGAGAGCCCACGGCAAATCACAAATTTGTCGTGGCGACCCTAAAGTTGAGCAGGGGATGCGATTTTGGGCATTTCCTGAGTTCGGGCAAGACATTTGCACCAACTGAACCTGATTTATGGTGATGGTTCGGCAAATGTCTTGGCCTCTACGAATCTCGTAACCGTTCGGGGCTGAAAATTGGCAAATGGGTAAAATTCCATCATGGAAAAACGAACTCACCCATTCAGACGCCTGTGGCAACATGCCCAAGATCATCAGAAATCGGTCAACTGGGCCGTAATCAACACCATCCTATTCAAAATTTTTGACCTCACACCGCCGCTGCTAATCGGCACGGCCGTGGATGTCGTCGTTTCACGCGAAAATTCGATGCTGGCCCAATTTGGGATCGAATCACTATCGAGTCAATTATGGGTATTGGGTGGGATGACCGCGTTTTTATGGATCGGTGAATCGATCTTCGACTACTTGAACGAAATGCAGTGGCGTAATCTGGCCCAAAGTATTCAGCACGACCTGCGCCAAGATGCGTATGACCATGTACAAGGGATTGAGCTTGCTTATTTTGAAGATCAAAGCATCGGTGGTTTGATGGCGATTTTAAACGACGATATTAACCAGTTGGAACGCTTCTTAAATCAGGGTGCCAATCGGATTATCGGCCTGATCATGACGATTTTGGTGATCGGCGGTTCGTTTTTATACATCGCTCCGTCTGTGGCTTGGATGGCGATTCTGCCGATACCGTTTGTCGCTTGGGGATCAATTCGGTTCACGTCGATTTTAGAGCCGCTGTATCAGGCGGTACGTGAGAAGGCGGGGCTGATGAATGGGCAGCTGGCGAATAATTTGGGCGGTATCGCCACAATCAAGAGCTTTACGGCCGAGAAATATGAATCGAAACGGATTCGTGAGTTTAGTGACGACTATCGGACAACCAATCGATCCGCGATTAAATACAGCGCTATGTTCGTGCCGCTGATCCGCATGTTTATCATGGGCGGCTTTGTGGCGATGATCGTGTTTGGCGGTCAATTGGCTCTTGATGGTGGGCTAAATGTGGGGCTGTACAGCGTCATGGTCTTTATGACGCAGCGTTTGCTGTGGCCGTTAACCTCGTTGGGTGAAACGCTCGATACCTATCAACGGGCGATCGCATCGACCAATCGGGTGATGAATTTGCTTGAAAAGGCACCACAAATTCAAAGTGGGGCGGTGGCGTTGTCGACACCACAGGTTTCTGGGGATGTGGTTTTTGAGAATGCGTCGTTCCATTATGCTTCAAATGAGTCGGTCCAGGTGGTCAATGACTTTTCGATCAACATCCCGGCCGGATCGATGGCCGCCTTTGTCGGGCCAACGGGTGCGGGTAAATCAACTTTAATTAAGTTGATTTTGCGCTTTTACGATGTGACGGGCGGCCGTATCCTGCTAGATGGGCACGATTTGCGTGACTTGGAGCTTACCGATTTGCGCTCGGCCGTGGGGTTGGTCAGTCAGGATGTATTCTTGTTTCATGGGACTGTGCTTGAAAATATCGCCTACGGGACGTTTGGTGCGTCGATGGAGCAGGTGGTCGCTGCGGCAAAAGTGGCCGAGGCGCACGAGTTCATCACTCAATTGGCGGATGGGTACGATACGATTGTGGGTGAACGGGGGATCAAACTATCTGGCGGTCAGAGACAGCGAATTTCGATTGCGCGGGCGGTGCTCAAGAACCCTCCGATCTTGATTTTGGACGAAGCGACATCGGCCGTGGACAACGAAACGGAAGCGGCGATTCAACGGTCGTTAGAACGGATCGCCGTCGACCGTACAACGATTGTGATCGCGCATCGACTTTCAACCGTACGCAACGCGGATCAAATTTTTGTGCTTGAACAGGGGCAGCTTAAAGAGCATGGGACCCATGATGAGCTTGTCCAGGTTGAAGATGGGGCGTATGCGGCCTTGTGGAAAGTTCAAACTGGGGTGCGGTGATTGGTGGGCTGGTATTCGGTGATCGGTGATCGGTAGTCGGTAATCGGTGGGTCGGTAGTCGGTGATCGGTAGTTAGTAGCTCGGTAGCTGGTAGTTTAAAACTATGAACAAATTCGAGAATACGCCAAGAATTCTGCGGTGGATGTTGGGGCTAGATCGGCTACGGCCGGTTTTGTCTCAGGACGCTGCGGACGCTGAACGAGATGAAAACTTTCGTTGGAACGTCGCCTTTAACTCCTTCGATGTGGTCACGTTTCATGTCGGTATTAACCTCATTTCAGCGACGACCATCTTACCCCTATTTATCAGCAAACTGTCTAGCAGCCCGATTCCGTTGGCGATTTTGGCGATGGTGGCGCAGGGGGGCTTCTTTTTGCCGCAGCTGTTCACGGCCAACTTTATCGAACGGTTGGACCACAAGAAAGCGATGGTGGTTAATGTCGGCTTTTTTACCGAGCGATTGCCGATCATTTTGATCCCTTTTATCCCATTGCTAGCGCTTACCCGGCCGATGCTGACCCTGATTCTGTTTTTGCTGGTCTATTCTTGGTTTACGTTTGGGGGTGGGATTATCGCCCCAGCCTGGCAAGATATGATCGCTCGCTGTTTTTCCCCCACGACGCGAGGCAGGTTTTTCGGTATCACGCTGTTTGTCGGGGCGTTCATCGGGGTAGGGATCGCAAGCTGGGCCAGCCATGTTTTAGAAACAACCTTGTTCCCCAATAGCTTTGTGCTGCTGTTTGGGGTTGCAGCGGTCTCGTTTACCCTCAGCTGGTTTTTTCTGATGCCGGTGCGCGAGCCGATTACGGCCGGCCGTGAGTCAATCGTTTCAACCCGTGACTACTTTGCCGACTTACCCAGCTTGCTGCGGGCCGATCATAATTTTCGTAACTTCTTAATTGCGCGATTTTTTGTCGCCTTGGCTGAAATGGGGACCGGCTTTTTGACAGTTGCTGCCATTCAAACGTTTGCCGTTTCTGATGGGACGGTGGCGCAATATACGATTGTGACTTTGATTGGGCAGACGATGGCCAGCCTGCTGATGGGCTTTTTCTCTGACAAATTTGGGCATCATTTATCGATGCAAATTTCAGTTTTAGCTTTGATCTTGGTTTTTGCCGGTGCGTGGCTGGCGACCGGTCCGCTTTGGTTCTTTGCGATCTTTTTCTGTTTGGGGTTTTATACCGGCACACGTTCTGTGTCCGGTATGTTGATGGTGCTCGAGTTTACCGGCCCAGAAAAGCGGCCGACCTATGTGGGTATCGCCAACACGCTGATCGGTGTCGGTAGTATGGCGGCTCCGTTGATCGGTGGGGGGCTGGCGTTGCTCGGGTACAACTGGCTGTTTTTGACCAGCACGTTGGTGAGTGTGGTGGCGGTGCTGATGCTGCGTTTTTGGGTAAAAGAGCCACGGTTTGTGTAGGGGCGATTCTGCGTAGGGGCGATGACATTCGCCGAATCAATTGAGAGGATTGGCAAAATTAGGTGCGAATGTCTCGCCTAATGATTTACATGCCATATCGGAGCGAGACAATTTCATGGAGAGGAGCCGTTTAAACAAGATTTGCCGGAAATTGTCGTAGCCCCCACGAATTTCGGTGTGGATGTCTCTCGGCAACGAAATGGAAACGATGGTCGATTATTCTTCAAATATGATTTCACAACATACAGGAGACAAAACATGTTTGTAGAGAAAAATCGTTCAATCTGGAATTTACTAACTGCACGGCTATCTGTTGCGCAACGGCCGATTACTTTTGAAACCACATCGCCTCCAACGGTACGTCTTGTCGGAAACGAGCTCAAGGCGACTGGGCCGCTTAATCAGTCCAGCACATTGGAGCTGATCAACAAAGGGCAACGGGCATATGAAAAAGGGCTGGGTAATTTGGTGATTAATTTGGCCCAAGTTGAAGAAATTTCATTGGCTGGACTTTTCGGTTTATACAGTGTGGTGATGATTTTTCGTGGTGAAAAGCCGCCCGCTTATGCTGACGGGCACTCCGCATTGGCACAAATGAAGCGAGACATGGAGGCAGGCATTTTTTCATCGGCCGTGGTGTTTAAGAATGTATCGGCCGGCCATGAAGAACAGTTGGCGCTGTTGGGCTATTAAAACCGGGCCAACTGTTCTTGCGCGTAGTCAAGATCTGGTTCTGGCTAATTTTGTTCAATGGTCAAGGCGATCAGATGGAGACATGGGTCAATCGCCCCGGCCGTTGCCAGAGAGCTATCTTCAAGCTCAATCGAGACCAAAGTTTCTTGGTTTAGCCGTTCTGGAATATCAATGGTTAACATGTCGATCCGTCCTTCATCCCCAGCGCTGTTCCAAGGGCCAATCCATGCATTTTGCAGCCGGTCTTCGGCCGATGCCACCTCTAAAAATCGGCCGTCATCGACGTGCCAATCACGAATGTTGAACCCGGCAATGAGCGGTTCCAAGATCGAATCTCCGCTGTCAAATTCCAAACGAATATTCCCGATCGCCTTGCCTTCGTCACTTAATTTGATCTGCCCCCCTTGAATCAAGAAATGGATGCTTTTTAGGTCTGAAAATGCGGTGAACAGCTGGGCCTCTGTTGGATACCTGACCGGATTGGTTGTGCAGTGGGTGCTAAATTTCCAGCCGGTATCAAATGGCACGTCCTGAAACAGATGCTCTCCAATGGGCAGGTCTAAGTTAATTTCAGGGGCATCAATCACAGAGATTTTTTCGAGGGAGACTTGGATGAATTTTCTAGGGGAGACGGTTGCGGTCGATGTTGAGTCTGCTAAAAGAACGCTTTCAGTTTCTGGGGTGAAGGTTGCGGCCGGGGTGCTGCTGGCCGCAACGGTCGGTTCGGCCGTCATCGTTGCCGTGGGGGGCGCTGTGCCGGTTGCGGGGGCGGGTGTATGGGTGCTTTGGGCGATGGCTGGACTCTCCGGTTGATTTTCGGCCGAGTTTGGTGAGAGGCCAAAGCGGAAAATCGCAAACGCGATCAGCGCCGTCGCTACCAATCCTAAAAGCATGTAGCTTAGCGAGCGCCGCTCTGCTCCGCCATTTTCTGGTTTTGGTTCAAGTTGATATACCTGCGTTGTCGATGTAGAGGCGTCAATGTTCATCGGAATCGCCTCAGTTTTGTCCGTCTGCCCGGTTACATCTGTTAGGAAATCTGTGACGAGCGGATACCGATCATTTTTATCCTTGGCCATCGCCGTGTTAATGATTGATTGCCAATTTGCATCTAAATCGTCTCGATAATCAGTTAATGCGGGCAATGGCTGCATGATATGAGACATCAAAATCTTCGTTGGGGTGTCCCCCTTAAACGGTGGATGGCCGGTCAACATTTCGAACAATAAAACACCCAGTGAATAGATATCACTCCTCGAATCGATATCAACTTCACCTTGGGCTTGCTCTGGGCTCATATAAACGGGGGTCCCGATAATTTGATTGTCTTTGGTTAGGGTTTGGGAAAAATCAAACAGCTTGATGATGCCAAAATCAGACAGATAGGCGTTCCCATTTGCGTCTAGCAAGATATTGCTCGGTTTAATGTCTCGATGGATGATGCCCGCCTTATGCGCCACTTCTAACGCTGGGACCATGCGAGACAGGACGCCAATAATGACCGAAATCGGCAGCGGTTTATTTTTGATCCAGTCGGCCAGCGATCCCCCAGACAGATACCGCATGACGATATAGGGCTGCTCATCATGTTCCCCATAATCATAGACCGGAACGATCATCGGGTGTTCCAACCGAGCAACCGCCTGTGCTTCTCTTTGGAATCGGCTGTAGGCACTTTGGCTGTTTAGCTTTGTTTTAGGTAATACTTTTATTGCTACTTTGCGATTAACGATGGGATCATTGGCCAAATAAACGGTAGACATCCCGCCGTGGTTTAACACGCTCTCAATTTTGTAGCGGCCGAAGTTTGTAGGGAGCATTGTTTCAATTCAGATGAAATTAAAAATGTTTCAGATTTATTTTTTTAGTTAATGATGTTATAGTTATCTTATCACAGGCCCGACTAACTTTTGCAATTTGCTGTGTCTAACATGTGAGCATGTTGGGTACAAAGTTAGTTAAGTCGTCTGGAAAAAAGAACTGTTGATCAAGGATATTGGTTTTCCGGGTCAGCAATGATGAACAGGTGCCAAAGGTTCACACTACTTGGAATTTATTCTGGGTATTATCACCAATTTGGATAATTGCGAGGCATTCCGCAATTATCCTTTTTTTTTGCCAAATTGTCCTGCTTAAGTTTAAAGATTAAATCGTTTGCCGTGTGGGGGCCGCGTGTTTATTGGGATCTATCGGTTCAAGCCAAATTTGAACCCCGTTTTCTGAGGTGGGAGCGCCAAGGTAAAAAAGCTGATTTTCTTCTAACTTCGCTCTCTGTTGAATACGAGCCCCTTTCTCATCAAAAATTCCATTTCGACTGTCAAGATCGTCTAGAAACAGCCCATCTTCTAATGCGGTTAACTTAGCATGTGTTCCGCTAATTTTTGGATGGCTGAGTTGGATGTGATGGGGTTGGGTTGTGGACCGGCCGATGGTCCATTCATCAAATTGGTGAATCGGGTGGCGCACCAGCGGTTTATCAGGCTCAACCACGTGAATAAACCCGACCGGGATCGACAAGATGGTGTAAATCTCTTTCCAAGGTTTGACATTAAGTCGGCCGATTAGGGCGGCCGCCTGCGCCGAATTCAAATTTAACTGGGCCGATGCGGTTGTGTGAACCAGTCTAGCGATATCGGTAACCCCACCCACCTGCATGTAGTAATCATCCTCTGGCGGAATGGTGATTTTAGATTTCGGATGCAGGTAGGGGTGGAATAGTAAAAATCCATTCAGCTGCCGCCAATTGAGCTCCGGCCATGCTGCCAAACTATCACCTAAAAACGAGGACCAAACCGAGCGCATATGCTTCATTTGCAGATAAGGGTTTTTCTTCGATCCACCCAATACTCGTTGTCGCCCCTTCTTGGTTCGCGCGTTCCATGCCCCTTTTGCACTGCTGCCTTCAATTGGATCAAAGTAATTTTTCAGTTCGATTATGGCCACAAAATCAGGTGCAATCAGCAAGGCGTCTAGCTGGGGCAGCCCAAGCGTTTTGAGGCTGGGATCTTGATCCGGGTCGATGTTACAAATAAGCGAGAACGGCTTATCTTGGCCTATCGGGAATGCCTGTGTTAACAAGCGCGCGATTTGAAAGACGGCGCGGGTTTCGTTTTGCGCCATCACATACGGGGTGTGTAGATAGAAGTTAATCACTTGGTTTAAGAAATTCAGCTTCGATTTGAGCTTCAATTTTGACTTGGGGGAGTGGGGCGGACGCTCTCATCTTCAAGCGGTAGCAGATGTCTGAAAGATCCTGCTGCATATCTGCGGTTAAATCAAAACGGACCAACTCATTTTCGTCTGTGAGCTCTCGCTGCCAGACCAACCGTTTTCCTTTTTGCAGCATGGTTAGAATCGTTTCATTGTGACCGTAACCGGTTAGCTGCTGCCTTTTATCATTGACCCAGATGACGATCTTTCCCCAGCGTAAGGTGTGCTTTTCGATCGATTCTAGCTTTAAAACGGCAACATGTTCAACCTGATCTTTCAAATAAAGTTTAACTTTTGCAGACTGCTGGCGTGTTTGGTTTGCTGCTAAGCTGTTTTCATACAGTTTCCAACACTTTGCCCAACGATCGGCCGTGGCCGGCCGATGTCGATGGCGTTTAACCGCATACTGCAACCATGGCAAATCAGTTTCTAGCCGGACGAGTGACAAAGAGTTAAATATTTTGCGAAAGTTTGTATCAAAATCGTAGTTGCCCAATCTGATTAGTTCTTGCGCCACCTGTGCCAATTTTGGGTTCTGAGCTTGCCCCCATTCAATCAGCTCTTCAGACGCTTTTGATTGCTGGTGCAAAACTTGGTGCTGCCAGATTCGATAGCCATCTTGGGACAGTTGCTCTCGCTGGAATCGATAGCCGCCTGAATCGACTTGCGTGATTAACTCCAACTTCTGAAGATGTTCCAGCGCTTGATGTACAAAAAGCGGGTCTGGGGGTGACGTTGAATTTGGTTTTTGAATGCGTTTAGACAGCTCGCTAAACCGGATGACTTTGCCATTGGGTTTGCGCCAAAATACATTGAGGATCGCCAAAGGAAAGCGGGAAGATTTTTGTGCGTTTGGGTACGGGAGAGCGAGGGTCGAACACCAATTTTGCTGTAAATAGCTGAAAGGCTTGCGCGCATATTTAGCCAAAAATTGCTCTTCGTATTGGTCAAAACCGAAGGTAAATGTATGGGCCGCAAACCCTTGGTTCTGGCGAAGTCGAAAGGGTTCGGGCTGGCTGAGCCCACCATCGATCATTTTGCGCAGCGTTTTTGAGGTTAAGCCGGTCAGTTGGGTCAGCTCATCTAAATTGGTTTCTACATGCCTGTCGGTTTCATGTTGTGTGAAGCCGCGCTTGCCCAGCAAAAAGTAAAGCGCATCGGCAAACACCATCTGGGCTAAATTCCCACTGAGTGCTGAAAACGGGATGCGGTATGTCTGCATCTGGGGTTTTCGTTTTTTTATCCTGGGTCTATGTGGCATGAAGGAAGCGGATTATTCGGCCGATTGTGAGCAAAAAGGGTAACTATCCAAGGGGTGCTAATATTTTCCCTAGATTGGGCCAGTTTTTAGCTAGCTTATTCGTTCAACGCATCACCTTGTGTCAAACTGGACCAATCTACCGAGCAACATTGGTCGTCCTGCATAGTTACCAAAAAGGAACAAAACAGACTTTTACGGTTGAAATCTCAAAACCTGTTTTGTTCGGAGTTTCTGCATCACCCATCTCATATCTAAATAATTGAGCAATGCTTCTTACTAGTCTGCCAATATGGGGCTGTTTGAGCAACCAAATCATTGTTAAATCTACAAATTTAAGGAGTACATTATGACAAAGAAAATACAGCTTCTATTCTTCAATATTCTGCTGGTGACTTTAATATCAACATTTACATACAATAGTTTTGCTTCAGCGAGCCCGACGGCCAGCTATGTTTATACATCACCAAGGGCTGGTGCTCAATACGTTTCAGCGAAACAAACGATTTTGATTCGGCCGACAACCGGTTTTAGCGCAGATGCTGCGGGAGCAATTGAATTTAGTGTAATCGGATCTGAAAGCGGTCAAGTGGCCGGAGACGTGGTGCTGGTTGATGACAATCAAGCAGCCCTGTTTAAACCCGATAAGCCCTTTTTGCCAAATGAAACGGTCGAGGTTTTGGTCGAGGCCGGGGCCAAAGACGGCCAAGGGGGAACCCTAGAAGCGCTCTCTTTTTCATTTGACGTTTCTGCTAATGAAGTTGGGCCTGATAACGTTTGCGGTGAAAATGCACCAGAACGGTTTACGAGCCCGTTACAAGGATCTTCTGGCAAATATAAGACGGTGCCGGCAGAAGTGCCATCAATTGGTGTTGATGTCAAAATTACGGACACAACTACGGCCGAGGGATATCTGTTTTTATCAACGTTTCAGTGGGATTCACCTAGGGATAGCATCAACTACCTGATGATTGCTGATAATGATGGGGAGCTGGTTTTTTATCGTGAGCTAACATCTGGCCCCCCGTCGATAGATTTTAAAAAGCAGCCGAATGGGTTGTTGACCTTCTTTGATGGGACAAACGATTGTTTTAAGGGGTTGGACAAAAATTATCAGTGGGTTGAAACCTTTGAAGCGGGGAACGGATATTTAACCGACAACCATGAGCTGCTTATTTTACCCAACGGAAACTATGTTTTAATGGTGTATGACCCGCAACAGGTTGAGGGATATGACGTGCCTGTAGAGGGGATGGTATTGCAGGAACTTGATCCGGCCGGAAATGTGATCTTTCAATGGCGCAGTTGGGATCATTTCAAAATTACCGATGCAACCATCGATATTTCTGGTCCCGGCCGACGGGGCACCATCGACTATGTGCATGGGAACTCAATTGAGGTTGATACGGATGGGAATTGGCTCGTTTCTAGCCGACACATCGATGAGATCACAAAAATCAGTCGGACCACCGGGGATGTGATTTGGCGATTTGGCGGCCGGAACAATGAATTTGAGCTGTTAGGCAATTCTATTCTTTTCGAAAAGCAACACGATGCACGCCGCTTGCCCAATGGGAATTTGTCACTTTTTGATAATTCAGGGCGTTGGTATTCTCGCGCCCTTGAGTATGAGTTGGACGAGGTGACTAAAACGGCATATGAAGTGCGTGATATTGGATCTGGTAGTTCAATTGCGATGGGTAATGCTCAATGGCTACCCAACAGCAATAAATTAGTTGGGTGGGGCAGCGATCAATATGAGTTTGCAACTGAGTATGATGCAGAGGACCGGGAAATTGTCCGGTATTACTTCTCGAGAAATCGAATGGGCGAGTCTACCGTCAGTTACCGAGCCCTTCGATTTCCTTGGGAGGGGGAACCTGAAAACCCGATCGTTGTTCTAGATCAAAGTGAGCAAATACTATATTTCAGCAGCAATGGTGTGACCGATCCTAGTGGAGAAAACTACCTGTATGAAATATGGGGCGGGGTAGAAAAAGACACGGCAACGCTGTTAACCACCCAAGGTCGAACCGGTTTTGAAGACCAGCTAGATGTTAGCCCATGGCCTAGTTTCGAATATTACCAAGTTGTGTTGATAGACCAGCGAACCAATGATCGATATGTAGGGGAGTATATCATTTATCAGTTATTTGCTCCGCTTCTTCAGATTCCTGGACAAGCAAAACTGTTCCCAACAGACTCTGTATATTGGTTACCATTGGATGAGGGGAGCGGTGTACAAGAATTCAAAGATGGGGAAAACCCATCTCTTACAAGGGGAGAGTGCCACGATTCATCTTGCCCGACAATGGTGTTGGATGGTGTACGAAATCGCGCGTTCAATTTTGAAGAAGATGACTTCATAGTTATAGAAGGACAAAACCCGGTTCGAACAAAATACACGTTTGAAGCATGGGTCAATACAACCTCAACAAAAGTTTGGTCTGGGATTATGGCGACGCGTGGGTATTGGTCTTGGGGACAAATGGCTCTTTCCCCAACCGGCACACTGCGAGTTGAACTCATGGAAGCATCCCATAATGGCGTTCGAAAACTGTATGATGGCCAAACGGTGATCAATGATGGCGAGTGGCATCAAGTTATTTTCACATTTGATGTGACGGATAATGAGTTGAAGCTATTTGTTGATGGCCGACTTGAAGAGGCATCGATATTGGACGATCATAAGTTAGACCAAATTGAGCTGAAAGATGAAATCTATATCGGCACGACGCGGGATGAGGCGGTGTTCTTTGATGGGATGATTGATGAGGTCGTCTTTTATGAGCGGGTCCTGTCACCGGCCGAAATCGAAGCGCGGTATCAGAGCTTTAATCGGTAGTTGATAGCAAATAAAAAAGGGGTAGGTAAAATCGATTTTACCTACCCCTTTTTGTGTTCAAAAGTCAGCGGTTAAATCATAGATCTAACGAGTAGGCGAAAAACTCTTCATTGGTCTTATACCAACCCATCTTTTCATAAAGCCCTTGCCCCTGAAAATTATCTTTCCCCGTCAGCAAGTCCATCCGCTTAGCCCCTTGGCTTTTGCAAAAATCGGCCGCCTGTTGCATCAACGCCGTCCCCACATCCCTTTGCCGTGCCGCTGCGTCTACATAAATGTCATACAGCACAAAAATCTTGACCGCCTGCACCGAGCAAAAGGTCGGATAAAGTTGAGTAAAGCCGATCAGCTTGCCTTGATTATTTGGGTCCTCGGCCGCAAAGATGACCGACTCATCGTTTGCCAACCGTTCAGAGATGTAATTGGTTGCCAGTGGCAAATCAGGTTCACAATTGTAAAACTGTCGATATAGGTCAAATAAGCGGGCAACTTCAGGGATGTGTGCGCTTGTAGCGCGAATGATTTCCATGGGGTTATTCCTCTGGTGCGATTTGGTCAATCAATTGATCGATTTTAAGAATTAAATCATCGTCTGATCGGATCGCCAAATACTGCGCTTTAACCCGCTCCAGCATATCCAAGACATCCTCTTGCCAAGCCGGTTCTTGCTCTACCCAACTGGCCAGATGATCTAAACCGGGCCGTAGCACGTCCGCTTCATCGGCCGACCAGCGCATCAGACTCAGAAACTGATCAATCGCCATCTCTGGAATTTGCTTTAACAGATGTTGCCGTAGGGCGAAATAATCGTCTGGACCGTTGTGAACTACCGACTGTTCAAACGCTTGTTCTGTTGCCTTGAGCTCCTTTTCTGCACTATTCAAAACATAGGCCAACGTTTGCACATTGTCTTGATAATGGGGGGGCACAAACGCTCGGCCGCCGCTCCGCTCTACAAATTCTGTGATCGCATGGTAGTTCACCATCATCGAAAAGCTGCCGTGCAAATTAGGGTGTGGGTTTCCTTGCCCGATTAATGATTCCGCATGGCTGTACCCACGGTCGGCCGTTAACAGCAGCAGCTCTTTAAACCCCATCCAATACTGTAGGCAATCCAACCCCACATGCGGAAACGTGAGTGTTGTATCTGGCAACTGGGCTTCATAATCGGCCAAGATGTCGTTGTATAGCGCCGTTTCATAAGGTGGCCCCTGTAACGGCAAAGGCTCATAAGCCAGTGAGAGCTGGTCCCACAAGTCGGCCGCGTTTAGGTCTAACTCAGGTTGACCTGAATAAAGTGAAAGCAGATTGGCCCCAAGTTCACCGTCTTCGATCACAAAACTATCTTGCGGAATTGAATCGAAAAAATAGTTGGCGAGTAACACAATCGGGTTCCCGCTATTTTGGGGGGCGATGGTGGTCTTGCCATTTAACAAACGCAGATGGCGTGGTGATTCAACATCAAATAGGGCAAAGTCTAGAATCCCCTCAGCCACGAGTTGCTGTAATTTAGGATGTTGCTGCCAAAATTTGATCACATCTGGGGTAAAGTCGGTCAACAAGAACTTAACCTGCGGCATCTGGTCGAAATTGGCTAGGTCCGCCAACATAGGCAGCAATTGATAAATGAGATGGTGGGTCAGGCGGCCTGACCCAGCGCCTAATTCGATGATGTAGAGCGGCTCGGCCGGGTCAAGGTCGGCTGCGCAATCTTGTAAATACCCAACAATCAGTCGCCCATAGGCCCGCGCCATAAATGGATTACAACTAATCGTATGTGGCACAATATCATCCTGCCACGCTTGCATGCCAGCTTTTTGAAAATAGGCTCTTTGAATGTGCCAAATGAGCGATTTTGAGAGCGGCTTGTCAGCATCGATCAGACGTTTATCGTTCATAGATTTCGCAATTGGGATAGGTAAATGAAAACCCGTACCAGCGGGTTAGTAATTGCATCGGCCGGCCTTTGATTTCTTTGTTCGCCCAGCGTGCGCGTGGCACCCCATCGATCGGGCCGCGAGCCACAATAATTTTCTCACCCATCCACTCGTCTTCGATTTGCTCCCCTTTGGGGATCGCGCTCATCGGGTAGAACTTACCCTGATGATCATCGGTCATCAATCCCAAACCATTTTCCCCTTCGGGCAAGCGAGGGTCGACTTCACTGTGCATGGACCGACGGAAGAATCTAGGTAGGTGTGTCCCTTCTTTTTCAATAAAGTGGGTGCCGATGCCGATATTCATCAAGGTCGATTTGAAAAATGGGATTTTAGGCGATTTGAGCAAAATCACATCTGGGTGTGCAGCAAGCTCCGCTTCAACCGTCGTCATATCGATGCCCCAAAAAGGGAGTCGTTCACCCGCTAACGGCCCGTCAAAACATTCTCCGGTGATGTGGTCCCATAAGCTGTTGCTTTCTTCATCGCGCAGAACGGCCAGCCCATTCACAATGCCTGGCACCCCATACCAGTGAATGTTCCCTTGTACGATCGGTGTCAGACCGACACCGCTGTTACAGGGGGCTCAAAAAGTCACCAAATAAGGTTCACCTGCCAGTTCCCCTTGGCACACATGATGATAATGCATCTCTGTCGCGATCAGTGTGCGCCGCTGTCCGTTCCGTTCAAACGAAATCAGTTCAACAGATGGTTTTAATCCTGCCTGTTTTAAAGGAATTTCATGAGTTGTATTTGGCCGGAAGGGGGTAAATTCAAACCCTTCTTTTTGCACATTGATTTTACTACGGTCGATTCTAGACATGATGGTTGTCATTGTAATGGATGCCGTGCAAAGATCCATGGTTTATCGGAACAGGCTTAACAGATTGTTACCTGCTTACTTGCGCCATTTTCTAGACTGTGGAAAATAGATTTTAATCAATAAATAATTAAATAATCAGCGAACAAAATCATGAAATTGACTGGCAGTCGGACATCAGGTGATGATGATTTTTTTAGCGATTGGGACTTTTTTATCGACTCGGCCGCAGATTTCGACCGAATCTATAAATTGCTTAATCGAGCGCTCGTTTGGAGGCTGCAAAGCCAGGGTGAGCACAATATGTTAACGGTGGTGGGGCCTAAAGGGGAGATTTTTAAGTTCAACGGTCAACGCACGCAATTTAAGCAGATGTGGGAGCGCATTCAGAAGCCGCGCAAGCATGAAGATCTGCACAACTATTGGATTTTGGCGTTTCAACATCTAAAGGTGTTGTATCGGGAATATGATTTGCTGGCCGAAATAGGGATAGAGCGATTGGCCGGCCTATTGCGTGATATTTATTTAGAGCGATCAGCGAACGTAGCTGAATACAAATCAACTTTTTCATATCGAATGATGCGGCTAAAACTGGCAGAAAGTACAGAGCAATTGGCGGCCGTGACCGGCATGCCCTATCGCACGTCTGAAGAGAGGCTAGATAAATTGCGCCACATGAACAATCTGATCGAGTCGATTTCACCTGAAGGATTCGCTCAATTGCCCGAGACGTTTGAGTCTCGCGTGAACTGGATCACCGGCCGGATGGCTGAACCGGCTGATTAAATATGATAATGAATATTATTTGGTAAAGGGGGTTGTATTTTTCCTTGCCCCTGTTTATAATTCCGATCCTTAATTCTAGAGAGCTAGAGAAAGGTAAGGGCGGTTAGCTCAGTTGGTTAGAGCGCGTCGTTGACATCGACGAGGTCACAAGTTCGAGTCTTGTATCGCCCACAAACAGCAGACAAAATAAAAAGCCGGTATTTGTAGGTCAAAATTACAAATACCGGCTTTTTTGTTGCCCCAATACCAAAAACAGACGGATAGGTATTTGTTCTTCGAGTACTAATTGCCCTCTTTACAGAACCCGGATTCAAAGTAACGTATTAGTGAGAAGAACCGTAACTTTAACGGCTCTGGGGAACGTAAAAATGAAAAGAACACTTTCAATTATTATTCTATGCACTTTGTTTACGCTATTGGCAGCCTGTACACCGCAAGCATCACAAGAGAGTTCGGCCGAAGTTACACCTGTTAGCACCCTTCGGGCACAACCGACCGGCGATTCTATTAAGGTGGGGGTTTTAGCCATTCGCAGCGCTGTGGCTGCCAATGCCCAATACGGGGGCATCATCGCCTACTTGGAAGAAGAGATCGGTCAGCCGGTCGAACTTGTTCCATTAACCCAAGACGAACAGTTTTCAAAAATGGAAGGTGGAGAGCTTGATTTCACCTTTAACAATCCGTTGGCCGGCATTCAGGTAAACCGGACGTTTAACACGGAAGTTTTAGCCACGCTGTCTCGCAAAAATACCGGCCCGACATTTAGCGGCCTGATTATAGTAAATAAGAACAGCAAATATAAGACAGTGGCCGACCTGAAAGGGGCGAAGGGGACTTGTGTAAATCATCAAACGGCCGCAGCTGGGTGCATTTTCCAAGTTCATCATTTGCAGCAGCAGGGGATCGATCCATTTACTGATTTTGCTTCGTTTACCCAAACCCCATCCCAAGACAACATCGTTTTGGGTGTGTTAAACGGCACCTTCGACGTCGGCTTTATCCGCACCGGCCAGCTGGAACGTATGCTGCGTGAAGGGACGATTTTGACAACTGAGGACTTCGTGATCTTGGATCAAGCTGACGATGATTTCTTCTTTCCACATACCACATCGCTTTATCCAGAATGGCCATTTGCGGCTCATCCTGACACAGACCCCGAGTTGGTAGCGGCCGTTCAGAATGCGCTGTTATCGATGCCGGCCGATCACCCTGCGTTAACCGAAATTAATGCGGTAGGATTTGTAGAGCCACTTAGCTATGACTCGATGCATGAACTGATTGAATCGCTTCAGCTAAAAAGCTGGGATCTGCAATAGTGGCTGAACCGGTGGCCTAGCGGCTACTTGACGACCTATGCTCAATAAGATTAACCCGAACAGCATCGCTTGGCGCTACTTACTCATCGTAGGTAGCGTTTTAGTGTTTGGGCAACTTTTATTTGCTGGGTTTGTCATGTATTCAAATTTTACGCAGCAGCGAGACGACCTGCATCAAAAGGCTGTTACCCAAGCGAACTTCCTGAGCTCTGTAAGCCCGAACGATGTGTTGGCCAACAATTTCTACCCGCTAGAGACGCTGATGCGTCAGACGATCGAGGATGGGGACTTTATCTACAGCATCGTTATTCATCTAGATGGTCGAGTGTTGACTAACTATTTGAATGCGCAAGATAAATACATTATCGAAGCGCTAGAAAATGCGGAACAGCGGAATACGATCGGCATCGTCGACTATTTGTCGACACATCCCAATATTATCGAAGTAACCAGCCCCATCATTTCAGAAGGGCTTTTATTGGGCGAGGTTCGTTTAGGATACACGGCCGAGAATCTAAGTCGTCGATTGCGCAGTTCGATTTTTACAATCTTAGCCATCTCTGTGCTGATTGGGGGAACGCTGGTCTTGTTGACGATGCAGCAATTTAATCGGCAAATCAGTACCCCGATTAGCAACTTAAATTCAACAGCGCAAGCTTTTGCACAGGGGAACCTTGACGCTCGCTCATCCGTTGATGGCAATAACGAAATCAACGAACTGCAAGGCACGTTTAACCAGATGGCGAGCCAGTTGCAAGACAATCTGCACGAGATGGAAAAGTTGTCCCATGTTGCCAGCCGTACCAAAAACATGGTCGTCATCTGTAACGCATTTGGGAAGATCGATTGGGTAAACGACGCGTTTGTCCAAATTACCGGATACGCTTTAGAAGAAGTGAGTGGACGCTCTCCCGGCCATTTTTTGCAGGGGAAAGACTCAGATCCTGAAGTAATTAAGTACATGCGTGCCAAGATACGTGAAGGGGTTGGGTTTAACTGCAAAATCATCAACTATAGCAAAGCGGGCAAAGCCTATTGGGTGTCTATCGAGGCTCAGCCGGTTTATGATGATCAAAATCAGCTGATTAACTACATTGCCATAGAAACCGATATCAGTGAAAAGGTAGAGGCTGAGTCCAAACTAAAGGATTACATCCATCGAGTTGCGATGGCCAATAATGAATTGGAAATTCAGCAAACACGGCTGCGAGCATTGCTCGAAATCGCGACGACGGCCAAAGATGAATTTGATAGCGAACTGGCACTCGCAGTTGTTCAAGGGGCGACGACACTGGAGATGCCAATCGGTTTGTTGAGTCGCTTAGATGCAGATGAATTTAAGGTTTTGGAAGCATATGCGCCAGCGTTAGACCTGTACCCGGGACTAGCCTGTCCGCTAGAATCGAGCCTGTGTCATCAGACCGTTTCAGAAGATGCGGTCACCTCCTTTATAAACTTAGAGCTCGCCCCCGAAGGATTGCCCGCTTGGCTTGGTGATGACTCACCGAGAGGGTATATCGGAGCCCCGATCAAAGTGAATGACAGAATTTTTGGCACACTGAGTTTCTTGACCAATGAAGATCGCAAACCATTTACTGAAAGTGAAACTGACTTTGTCAATATGTTGGCCCAATGGATTGGTGCCACAATCGATCGCCAGCAATCACGAGAAGAGTTAATTACCTATTCGCGGGATTTAGAGCGCAGCAATAAAGAGCTGGTTGACTTTGCTCATATCGCCTCGCACGATCTGCAAGAGCCGTTAAGAAAAATTCAGGCGTTTGGCAGCCGCCTAGAATCAAAATATGCCACCGTTTTGGATGATCGTGGGGTCGATTATGTACAGCGGATGCAAAATGCCGCCAGCCGGATGCAGATCTTAGTCCAAGAATTATTGAGCTATTCGCTTGTGACAACCCAGGCAAAGCCGTTCGAGGCAACCGACTTACAAGTGATTCTTGATGAAGTATTGATCGATCTAGAAATTCGAATCGAGCTAGATAATGCACAGCTGGATATTTCCCCATTGTCAACCATCGACGCGGATGCGATCCAGATGCGGCAGTTGTTCCAAAATATTATCGGCAATGCGTTGAAATTTACGGTTCCAGGGCGCCAGCCGTGCATAACGGTTGAAGGGTATAGCTTTGTGGATGACCAAGAAAATGAGATCTATGAGCTAATCATCGCCGACAACGGGATCGGCTTTGATGAGAAATATATCAAAAAGATTTTTGGCATATTTCAGCAAGTACATAAGCAAAATGGGTATGAGGGGACAGGGGTAGGGTTGGCGATTTGTAAAAAAATTATTGAACGACATTCAGGAACGATCAATGTTAAGAGCGAACCGAATGTAGGCACAACGTTTATTATTCAGCTGCCGATGGTTCAAGAAAAAACTGAACATACAACAGGAGAAACGGTATGAGTACAATGATAAAAAAGATGGTTTTATGGGCTGAAGATGATCCAGAAGATCAATTATTGCTGCAAGAGGCGATAGAAGATGCACAATGTACAAATGATTTTATTTTTGTAGATGATGGGGAAGAGATTCTCCAATATCTTACTGAGCACAGTGCGCCGGGTCTGATTATGCTCGATTTAAATATGCCCCGAAAAAACGGGTTAGAGACGCTTCAAGAGCTTAAAGATCATCCGGAGTGGTCAAAGATCCCGGTGATTATTTTTACAACTTCGCAGGCTGATTCAGACATGATGAGCTCTTATGATTTGGGGGTCAATTCATTTATGACGAAGCCTACAACATTTGATGGTTTGATTGAAGTGCTCCGTTATATCGAATCTTCGCAATTCTTTTATATGTAGTTTGTGCAGGCTAAGGCTTACATGTCGTCTACAAATTCGATAATTTCTTGAATACGTTCAATGGCGATGTCCTGCTCGCTGCCGGTGTAAAAACGCTGGGCGAGTAAGGGGATCATCGTTTCTCTTGCCATTAAGAACGCCTCATCGGCCGTTATGCGCTCTGCCCCCAGCTCCTCTAATTGGTGCGCCAGCATCATCACAATTTGGTGGGCAATGGCACGCGATTCGGGCGGCCAGCGATTGCCGGCTAGTTGCCAGGCTCTAATCCATGTCCCTAATGCGCGTTTATCTGCAGAGATGTTTTCATCACTCAACATGCGGATAATTTTAACCCGCCTTGCTGCTGATGAAAACACCCTTCTTAATTAAGACCAGTCAGGTCTTTTGGGAACCGCTCACAGCCTGCAAAAATCGGCTGAGGCCTGACTGGTCTTGGTT
>JAHDEB010000021.1:13270-49977 GCA_020629055.1 Chloroflexota bacterium | reverse complement strand
GCATGGATCGAATTGTCTCGGCCGCCAAAGCCGGACTGTTTAAATCCGCCAAACGGGGTTGAAATATCACCCTCACCATAGCTATTGACCGTTACTGTGCCTGCCCGAATATCACGCGCCGCACGAATGGCACGCTTGGCATTGGCTGAAAAGACTGACGCTGCCAATCCATATGGGGTGTCATTGGCCAAACGAATCGCTTCATCGTTGCTAGCAACGGTCAGCACCGACAATACCGGTCCAAAGATTTCATCTTTTACAATGTCAGAATCGGCCGCAGCTTGATCGAAAATCGTCGGCATCACGAATTTGCCATCGGCCGTTTCGCCGCCCAAAATCACCTTTGCACTCTTTTTCCCTTTCTTTAAATAGGATGAGACTTTTTTGAAATGATCTGCATCGACCAGCGCACCCAAGTTGTTGACCGGATTCAGTGGGTCGCCCGTGCGCCATTCTTTGGCATGGGCCAACACTTGCTCTAAAAGGGCATCTTTAACTTTTTCGTGCACGATCAAACGGCTGCTGGCAGAGCAATTTTCACCCATGTTCCAAAATGCGCCGTTGACCAGATGTCCTGCGATCAGGTCTAGATCTTCCGCGTCGTCTAGCACGACAAACGGATTTTTACCCCCGCATTCCAGCACGACGTTTTTCAGGTTTGAATCGGCCGCATAGTGCAAAAAGCGACGACCGGTTTCGGTGGATCCGGTAAAGCTGACCATATCGACGTCCATGTGCTTGCCCAAGGGTTCTCCCACGTCAGGCCCCATCCCACAAACCACGTTGAACACCCCGGCCGGCACTCCCGCTTCGTGGGCCAATTCGGCCATCCGCAGTGCGGTCATCGAGGTTTGTTCAGCCGGTTTTAGCACCACCGAATTTCCGGCCGCGAGTGCCGGTCCGATCTTCCAAGCCACCATCAGCATCGGAAAATTCCATGGCAAAACGGCACCAACCACCCCGACAGGCTCACGCACGATGATGGCCAAAGCGTCGTCACCCACGGGTGCGGTTTGGTCATAGATTTTATCGATCAGTTCGGCGTGCCACATGATCGTATTAATTGTTTCTGGAATATCGATCTGTTCACAATCCGCAATCGGCTTGCCGCTATCCAAGCTCTCAAGCACCGCTAGCTCCCGTCGGTTGCGTTTAATCAGCTTACACAGCTTGATCAAAACCGCTTTCCGCTCGGCCGGATGCAGCTTGGCCCATCGGCCGTCTTCAAACGCCTGGCGCGCTTTTTCAACAGCAAAATCGACATCTTCCGCCCCACTGGCTGGTATTTGCGCTAAGTCTGTGCCGGTGGCCGGATTAACCGTTGGCATCGTTTTGCCAGATTTTGCGGCCCGAAATGAGCCATCGATAAAATTGGCGGCCGGGAAAATCAGTTCGGCTGCGATTGTTTTATATTCTTCGTGTGTCAATAAATCAGACATAATTATTTTCTCTGTTGGTACCCTTGCCGTAGGGGTGAGATACCCGCTGAATTGCAAACGTGTCACAGGCAATCAAGTGAGGGGAACTCACCGGACGGAATGGCAAATATTTCGTTGACATCCAATCATTTCATGCCGTCGGGGCGAGTTCCACCTGTGAATTGATGGCTCAAGTTAGTTGGTTCGGGCGTATCTCGCCCCGACCCAAATCATTCATTTTCGATCCGTGCAATCGTCGCTTGCAGCGTCTTCATCACTTCAGCCAACGCCCGTTTATCATCTTTGTTCAACGGCCGTAAGGGCAATCGGGGTGGACCCGCTTTTAAGCCGCGCAGTTCACAACCGTATTTGATCGTCTGCACAAATTTCCCACCTTGTTCCAACACGCTCATCAGTGGCAACAAGGCAGACATGATGCGCCGCCCTTTGTTGAAGTCGTTTTCCAAGACACACGCCTTGTACAACGCATAATGTTCTTTTGGAAGGAAATTTGACCCACCAGCCACCCAGACTTGAGCCCCCCACGCGAAAAATTCGAGCGCCTGGTCATCCATCCCACAACCTAAGGTAATGTGGGGGTAATCTCGGGCGAGCGTGTGAATTTGGTTGACATCGCCTGAGCTTTCTTTGATCGCCTTAAAATTGGGCGACCGGCCGACCCTGTCCAAATACTCTGTCCCCATCATCGTGCCGGTCCGGCCGGGATAGTTGTACAGCATGATGGGCAAATCAACCGCCCGGTCTATACGCAGTGCATGCATCGCGTTTTCCAGCTCATTCGGCACCGCGTACGGTGGCGAGTTGATTAGGATCGAATCTGCACCCGCGTTTTTCGCTTCTTGGGCCAGCTCAATCGCCTCTTCGGTGCGGGTCGCACCTACCCCAACCATCAGCGGCACCCGGCCGTTGATCACTTTTTTGGCCAGATGCATAATCTCAACCCGCTCTTCATTCGTCTGAGCATAATACTCACCCGTTGAACCGCCGGTGATAATGCAGGCGATTTTGTTCTCGATTAGAAAATCAACAACACCTGCAAATCCTTCTTTGTCTATCGACCCATCTTCGTGATGGGGTGTAATGATCGGGGTAAAAATCCCTTCCATTTTCATATTTTCACTTTATATCCTTTCTACCCGTTGCCCTTTACAGCCATGGGGAGAAAAATCAATTCATCCAATATCTCAGGCGGGATGGGTGTCGCAGTTGGCATGGGGGTCGGCGGAATCGTTGGCGTTCCAGTCGGTTCTGGGGTCGGGCTAGCCACCGGTTCTGTTGAAATCGTGATGGCATTATCCACGGCCGTCCAATACTCAATCGTTTTCCCAGCTAAATCAAACGCGCAATGGGTTACATCGGTCAAAAAATCGGTAGTGACATCAAAACCGAGCCCTTGGTAGTGTGGAACCGCATCCTCAGCTTCATCAAACAAGAAATCTTGATCCCCGATCGTATAATGCAGCTGGGTGCGATTTTGGATCCCGTTATCATCTTTAAAGCTGTTTAAATTATCGTAAAACGGGAAAAAGGACCAACCGCTGTCAATGCCGCTTGAACCACACCCGATATTCATGAAAGCGGGATATCGATCGCCGCGACTGGGCACAAAATAACCATCATAAAACCACGAACCGCCTGATGCACTGTGTCCCATCAGAACATTGCGGCACAAGTTGTATTTAGCAAACATCTCTTCAAAAACATCCTCTAACAGCTGCGCGTTGGCTTCGATCCCGGCGTTGCCGGCCGCATTGCCGCTCACACCTGCGCCCCACCAGCGAGTGGTGCCTGAATCAGCATCGGTAAACGATTGCGGCGAGACAAAAATCCAGCCGTTGTCACGCACCAAGTTGTTTAACGGCCGACCGTCTTGCGAATAAAAAGTATAGCCACCACCATCACCATGCAGATAAAACGTCAGCACGGTTGGTTCCGACGGATCATAGTTTTCGCTCACGATGACAACCGCCGGTTGCCCCGCAATCGTCGTATCCGCATAGGTGCCGGGCGCTAAACCGCCAGACCCATTCGATGGGTTACAGGCGATCTCACGGTTGCCCGGCTGCGCTTCAGCAGGAGAGGATTGCGGTAAAAGGGATAACATAATTAAACAACCGATGACGCTGAACAGCGACAATTTAAGTGTTGAGGTCGAGAAGAAATTGATCATCGAAATACTCCTTTTTGGATAGACTGATCTATCAGGCTGTTGTAACACAGACCAAAAGGGAGTTAAACCGCAACGCTTTTCATCCAGCATGACGTCTACTTAATAGTCTTGGTTAAGACCACCGTCCTCTGGGATCTCTTCTTGCCGTTTCGCGATGTACGCCAGCAGTTCTTCGTTCTTAGCCTCATCTAGCTTTGGTTCTTCGTACTCACGCAACAATTTCTTGGCATATTTCAGAGCCCGTTCGGTAATCTCCACAGAGCCTTCCGCCTTCCACTGCTCAATCGAATTGTTGTCGAAGAGTTCCGGCATAAAAAAGCCGCGCTCAAAGTTTTCGAGCGTGTGGGGGTGGCCCAAATAATGCCCCCCCGGCCCGATGTCACGCACGGCCGCCAGTGCCTCATCAAAGTCGTCCCAACGGGGACCTTCAGTCATCCGGTATCCCATGGCACACTGTTCTGCATCAACCACAAACTTCGCAACTGAACAATGCATGCCCGCTTCGTTCCACCCGGCCGAATGCCAAATGTAGTGGGCGCCAGACAGCAGCACAGACATCATCGTGCTGGCACTTTCGTAGCCCGCTTGGGCATCGAACGTTTTGGCACCGCCCAACGTGTTGCTCGTGCGCCACGGCACATCATAGAATCGCGCCATCTGCCCGATCATAAAGTTCATCAATGAAATCTCAGGCGTACCGGCCATCGGTGCACCCGATTTCATGTTGACGGTTGAAAGATAGTGGCCATAAATCACCGGTGTTCCCTTGCGCACAATCTGTGAGTATGCCAAACAGGACAACGCCTCAGCGTTTAGCTGAACCACCGACGGTACGACGCTGGCCGGTGTGTTTGCCCCACCCAATACAAATGGCGAGCATAGAATCGGTTGATTGCGGGCCGCAAACGAGCGCAACGCCCCCAGCATTGTTTCATCCCACACCAATGGCGAATTCCCGTTGACGTTCCCCGTACAGACCGGGTTTTCTTGGATGTACTCTTCACCAAACAAAATGGCGCACATATCCATCACGTCCTGCGCATTTTTAGGCGATGTGGTCATCCCCATAAACGTTTTGTCGCTATACTTCATGCTGCTGTAGGTGATGTGCATGTGTCGCCACGCAACCGGTAAATCCATCGGCTCTAAAATATGGTGGGCGCTTGAATGGATGGCGGGCAGAGACTGGCACAGCTTGTGGAACATGCTCAAATCTTCAATGGTGGGATTGCGGCGCACGTCCTCTAAATCTCGCAGATAAGGGGCACCGGTCATCGGTACAAAAATCGAGTGGGGTCCACCCAATTTGACCGTTTTCTGCGGATCGCGCGCGTTTAGGGTGATATTGCTGGGGATCGATTTGATCAGCTCACGAATCAAGCCGCGGTCCGCTTTAACCAGCTCTCCCTCAACCTTTGCACCAGCTTCTTTCCACTGGCGCAAAGCGATTTCATCACGATAAATCACACCCACTTCTTCGAGAATGCGCATCGATTCATGGTCGATGCGTTCAATCTGCCCTTGGTCGAGCGGTTCGACGATGGGTAAATTACGTTTAAGGGTCGGGAGCATGGGCGGCCGTTTGGCTGCAATTGCCTCTCGTTTGGCGGAGCTGCCGCCATGTCTGCGTTTGCGTGTTTTAGTCATCAGCTATCAGTTTCAGCTCTCAGTTTTGTTTGAGCGCTGTTATAAATTGTCTTTTAGAAAGCAACATATCGTTAGCTTGCACCTAAATGCGTTGATATGTTGTTTGCCGATTCAACGATCATCCCAATTAGCTCGGCTTTCCGGTCGGCCGTCATGCGTGAACTGGGGGCGGCGATACAAAGGGCTCCCTGCACCTGCCCGTGGGTGTTAAAGATCGGTGCAGCCACGGCCGACAATCCGACTTCTAACAGGTCTTGAGTCTGCCCAAAACCGTTGGTGCGCACATCGTCTAATTGGGCAATAAATTGTTTTTTAGAGCCAATTTCAGTCTTTTGCATCTTGAGCATCCCAGCAAGATCAAGCTGGTCAAGCTTTGCCCCATCTTGCCACGCTAACAGCACATGGCCGGTGGATGTGGTATGTGCCGGAAACCGGCCGCCGATGTACTGGGCCATTCCCATCACATGTCGGCCGAGCTGCTCTTCGACCACCATCGACATCGGCCGGTTGTCGTCATCGACCCACAAAATATCAAGCGTGACCGATTCATTGGTTTGCTGCACAAGCTGTTCCATATGCGGTTTGGCGATCGTACGAAGGTTGCTGGCCCGAATTGCTCGGCCGCCCCACACAATCAACTCAGGGCCTAGAGCATAGTCCCCGGCCGGGGTTTTTCGCAAAATACCTTCCCCCTCTAACGCGGAGAGAAGACGAAAAACCGTTGTCCGCTTTAACCCACTGGCATCAATTAAATCAGGCAGCGTCCACACCGGCTGATCGTCAGTAAAGAGTCGAATCAGCCCGAAGGTTCTTGCAAGAGATTGTGTGCCAGCGTATTTTTCCATAATGTGGATTCAAAATCTGTATTATGGATTTTACCTATTTCAATTCGATGCGCAAATCTAAAATTGCAAGCCCCACTCCTGTGCCGAAAATTGTTCAAATCAAGCGTAATTTTCTTGTAATCTAAAAATCGGCCGTCGATGCTAGAATCATATTGAACCGACATTATCTACATCTCTAGAGGAAAAATGAATCACCAAAAATCAATCGTCTCTAACGTACAAACCCCAATTATCATCATGGCACTCTTGCTCGTTGCCATTCTGCTGCTGCCTGGCCCAATTGCACGCGGACAGGTCAGAGAGCCTGAAGCGAGCGAAACCGCTCGCTATAAAATCGTTTTTGATGGCACATGGGATCCTAGCGGGGTGCCCAACCCGCACTTTTCAGGCCTGGTGGGTGCTGCCCACAACAGCAGCGTCACATTTTGGGAAGTTGGTGGCCTAGCGACAGACGGCATCGAGAGCATGGCGGAGACCGGAAGTACAAACATCTTGCGTGATGAGATCGGCAATAGTTCAAACGCGAACCTGACGATTACCGGCGGCTCGATCCCCAATGCGCCAAACCAAGTTGAAATAAGCTCGATTACTATAGACCACGATTATCCGTTGATTACGCTTGTGTCGATGATCGCCCCGAGCCCAGACTGGTTTGTGGGGGTATCTGGCATGTCGTTAATCGATGAACAAGGGGAATGGAAAAATGAGATTGTGGTGCAGCTTTTCCCATATGATTCAGGCACCGACAGCAGCACGACGTTCCTCCACAATGAAAATGATACGAATCCGGCAGAACCGATCTTCCGCATTAACGACACCTCGCTTTTCCCGGCCGGCACATTAGGCACTTTCACTTTTACTAGATTAGATGGCCCAGACCCGACCCTGACCCCCACATCAACCGGAACGGCAACCGCCACCCCGATTCCGGCAACATCAACTGCGACAGCAACGGCGACCTCGACGACTATACCGACTGAAACAGCTGTACCGTCTGAAACGCCAACACCGATCCCAGCTACAGAAACAGCCACCCCGACCAGCAGCGTGACCCCCACAAGTACGGCAACGGTTCCACCAACAAATGAAACCGTTACTCCCACGCCAACCGCAATTCCAACTGAAACAGCTGAACCAACACCTGATGTTCCATCGGGCGAAAATGAACTGCTATATTTACCGTTTGTGGTCCAAGGCAACTAATCTTTCAGTGCAACAATTGGGGTGCAAGGAGCGGGATCTAGCTATTTTCCGCGTAGCCAGCGTAGTTCGCCGCTCCTTTCACCCCTACATGCCGACGTGGTGCCACGCCAGCATGGTTAACTTTCGTTTATCCAATAAGCGGCCGCTTTTTTATATGCTTGGTTACCAATCGCTCGCCCCATAATGCGCCCGTTGAGGTCTCCCTCGGTAAAATGAATGCCACCATAAAGTCGAGATAGTCCAGCTTCATCGGCCGCATCTTGGAATGAATCCCACCGCAACACAACAACCTTCGACGGGCTTTTCTCAAACAAATTGCCGTTGACCGGCACGATATGTTCGCCCAGCATGTCGGGGATTCCATCAGCGTTAAAATCGGAATAGTACAGCACCGTCTCCCCGTCATAATATCGGCTTGATCCGGTAAATTGGGTAAACACCTCAGCCGCGGCCGCGCTGAACGTAGAGTGACCCGAGACATATTCTGAAAATGGCGGTGTGACAAAGTCAGCCTGTTGATACGGCTTCCAATCTTCAGCTTTAATCAGCTGGGTCCCCTGATTTGGGCCAGCCCAAGCTTCGATCAGTTGCCCGGCGTATTCATGCTGAATTGCTGAAACCGGCCGGACATAATCAAACGTCCGTTTCGCCTCCCAAGCGGCGATTCCGGCATCAAACAGCGCACAATTCAATGCGAAATAAAATTTAATATCTTCGTCTAACGTATGCGTATCTCGTTCAGAGATACCGTGCCCCAATGCGTTCCAATGGCCCGGAGGCGTTTCTGATCGAGGGCCATCGGCCCAATATTCCGCGATGACCTTCTGTTCATCGGTCAGATTGGCGCTCATGTTCAAGACTTCCGCCACCTGCATTTTATAGATCTCATCACCGGTACCCATATTGCCCCTTGCATCTAAATAGGGTTCGGTTGACCCTGGTATCGGCGGTGCTGGCGGCTGGAATTGATCACCCGCGGTTAGTGCAAATGGCACAACGCTGCCCCAATGGGGTGTTGTAAAGATCTGATCGCTATAGCTGTCCGTATCTTCCAGATCGATCATCGGATTCCCTAGTTTGTCGAGCACCGTACCGGTTGGCACCCGCAGTGGCTGCCATCTGTCCGCAATAAAATAGGGGGAGCCGGGCAAATTATCGGCCGGGGCGTTCACCGGCCGGTACAGGGTCGGAAAATCGGCCGTCGTCATATCTTCGTAGTCATTTTCTTGATTCGACCCGTCAAATTTGCGGGCATTGCTCACCGCTTCGAACGCCAAAAGGCCGATGTCAGATGGAGCCAAAGGTTTGCTGACCTCAAAATCAGGCTCGTACCCCTGCAAACGCAACATCGTCTCAAACGAACCGGTGTCCGCTTCAAAATCTGGGAACAGATAAACCAACATGTGGAAAGCGGCTTGTGAAGCGGCCGCCTGCTTATTTTCGACAGACCGGTCAGCCGGCACGCGCCGCAACCCCTCGATCAATTCAACCGGCATCGCGGTATCGTCATAAACGGCCCATGCGTCGAACATCGCCATGTGCAGCATAAACATCGAACGGGTGATGACGGTAGGTTTCGATGGGTCGTTACGAACCGCCGCCAAAGCGACTTCGTTCCACAGAACCACAGAGCTGGGCCGATAGCCAACTAATTCAACGCTCTCGGCCGCGTCACCTGCGATCAAGGAATCTGGCTCTATCACTTCTATCGCTTGTGGCTGGTCACAAGCGGTCAGGCAAGCCACGATAAAGATCATGATTGGAATAAATATATTTCGAATTGGGCGAATTAAGTTGATCATGGCACCAATTATAGTAAGTTCTGCACCTGATTTAAATGATTATTGTGAAACATTTCGTGATTTTTATAGCCAAAGCGTTTATTTTGAGGGAATAAGCATCTGCAAACAAAAGCGGTCCGCTTTCATTTTTTTTGGACAAGGCCCATCTAAGCCGATTACAGCATAAGTTGCCAAGACTTTCGATTTATAAAAGATAACGGCGAATCTTTTTCTCCCAGCTTTTATCAAACACAGCTTCCCCGTTTTCAAACGTTTGAAGTCGGTTCTCTAAATAGAAAAACTCTTTATCACAAAACATCCGGCTCTTTGTTCTAATCAACACCTGCCAATCCCCACGCTGATATTCTTCGGTGTGGTTAATTTCAACCCGAGCCGAAAGCGGATCGTCTGGCAAAACCGAATAGACCTCAACCGCTTTGGCATCGGTTTCTAGCCCATGATCTAGGTATTTAATACGACCTTCGTCATCGGTGCGTGTGTAAAACAAGCGGCCGCGTAGGTCAGTTTCCCATTCACGAGGATGTGACGCTGGTCGTAAAACTTCATGGGGTATTTCCGGGCAAAGCTCGGCCGGATCAAACGGTTCTGCCTCTAAAAAGTCTAGGTCCCGGTCTTGTGGTTCTCGCAACGGTAGATGCAGCTTGCAATCATAGCGAAAAATCGTCAATGTAGACGATTCAGCCGCTGGCCAAACCAGGGGCCAATACGCATTTGATATCGAAAGGCGCAAACGATGCTGCTCTGGCAAACTGTATGCCGTTGCATTTAACTTGAGCTTGACCTCAACTTGCTCACCCGGCACCATCGGCCGCGGGGATTCATGGCCGTCTCGATGGGTTAAATTAAGCACACCATAGCTAATCAAGGTTGATTCGCCGTCCGGCCGTACATCGCACAAACGAACCGCAACAAACCCGGTGGGCCGGTCGCTGGTCAATCTCAACGTCACTTCTGGGAACCCCAAAATATCAAGCGGCGCTTCTAGATGATCACTCGTAAATGATAATGATGCTTCATCAGCCCCCTGCTGATCCCCCGGTAATTGCCCCGTTTTGCCATATCCCCACCATTGCCCCCCATCTTTACCCAATGTTTGGGGGGATGAAACTGTGCCTGTCCAAAACTTATCTTGATCGTTTGGCCCATCTTTAAACACAGCATAATCAACCAATTCAACAGCGGCCGAAGGCCAATTCTCATCAGCAACCCAGCGGCCGAGCCGTTCATCATACCCCGACTGTGGCGGAACCGAGTCGAGCATCCATGTGGTCAGCATCGGCTCATTTTCAATCCCATTCGGCTTCTGCTTTAGCCAACGGTCCCACCAGCGCACACTTTCTTGCAAAAATCCGATTGCCGGTTCTGGATACCCCTGGGCAGGGTACACATGCCCCCATGGGCCGAGCAATCCTTTGCGTGGCCCTTTGAGATTTTCTAGCACACGCAAAACAGAATTCGGATATCCGTCTGAAAGTCCACAAACCGCATACACCGGGATCTCGATCGCATCGTAATCAACACACACCGACCCATGTTGCCAGTAAGCATCAAACGTTTGATGATCGAGCCAACGTTCCACCCAAGGGGTCTGTTGCTCTAAACGGGCCAGCCATTTCTCACGCCATTCATCCCCTACTAACCGTGGATCTGGCGGCGTTGGCAGATCGGCCAACATAATCGACGACCATGAAAGCATTTCACTGGCGGAGACACAGCCGCCCAAATAATGCACATCGTCTGTGTATCGGTTGTCGGTAAAAGCGACCGCTAACACAGCTTTTAAGGCTGGCGGCCGCATCGCCGCGATTTGCAGGCAGTTAAAGCCCCCCCAAGATTTGCCCGTCATTCCCACATTCCCATCGCACCACGACTGGGCCGCGATCCAACCGATTACATCACACCCATCTTGCAGTTCCTGCGGAGTGTACTCATCAGTAATATAGCCGTCAGATTCACCGGTTCCACGAACATCAACCCGTACCACGGCATATCCGTTCTGCGCTAAGAACGGCAGGCGAAGCGCATCTCGATAAGCGGTGCCGTCATTTTTACGATAAGGAATATATTCTAAAATAGCAGGAACCGGTGTCTGAACGGCCGTAATCGGCCGCCACATGCGGGCTGACAACCGTGTCCCGTCTGGCAAATCGATCCAAAAATGCTCGAGTTCTTCGATTTCTGATGTCTGTAACTTTCCATTCTGCATATTTTTCGTGCCTGATCCATAGGGTAAAAGTAGATGAAAACCTTTGACAGCTTGGGTAACGTAGATTAAACTTCCGCTTATACCTAATTTTATTATGTATATTTTCTAAGTGCACTTGGGTGCAATCAATCGGGTAGAAAATACCCTAAACTCGACATATGGCAACCGCTCAAATCCTTCGTAGACAAACTGAAAAATTAGCCTCTCCGGCCGGCCGGTTGGCCATTGTCTCAACCGTGGTTGTATGGCTTGCTTGGATCTGGCTCTACACCCCAACCCTACGTTATTTGGGCCACATCTTCACCATCGAAGATTTTCGCACCAACCAAATTATTCTCATCGGTATCGTTGGCCTCATCATTTACCGCTGGGTGGAAGCGCAAAACCATCAGCCGGATCAAACGCAATCCCAAACAGCAGAACCGAACAATATCGCCATTTCGCTGGTTTTAATCGGCCTGTCCACGATTTTATGGCTGATCAATGAACGTTTGTTTGCGATCAACACGATCTCTGCCACCCTGTTTGGATTAGGCAGCTATGGCTTGCTGGGGCTAACTTTGAATGGGTCACGCTGGCGCAACGGACTTCCGGCCGCCCTGCTGATTATCGGCACTCTCCCATTTGGTGCCCACATGGAAACCTTTTTGGGTTATCCGTTACGCATCGCCACGGCAACATTTGTAGGCGATGCGCTCGCCAGGGCCGGTTTCGCCTCAATCGGTGTCGATACGATTCTGATCTTCGAAAACGGTGTATCAAAAGTCGACCTGCCATGTTCAGGGGTTCAAAGTTTGTGGACCGGCGCATTGTTTTTTTTAGCAGCCACCTGGCTAGAAGAAAAAAAGCTAGGCATCCGGTGGATTCTTGCGCTCGGGTTTTTTGCGGTCGCTTTAATCGTCGCAAACACCTTCCGCGTGGCTGTTTTAGTCACAGTGGGCGAGGCTTTGGGATGGCATCTAACTGCCCAAATGCTCCATCTGCCTTTGGGGGTTTTAGGGTTTGTCGCCGCCTGTGCATTCGCTTTGGGGCTACTGCGTTACTTTGTGCCAACTAAATCTATAAATCACGAAGGGGACCCACAATCAAACAATACCTTTTACACAGCCCCCCAAGGTCGTTCTCATCTTCCACACTTCGCGCTTTTGCCCCTTATCCTTTTTGCAGGCTTGGTTTACAGCGCCAAACCGATAACAGGGCTCACAGCAGAACCGGTCCCCTTTCAATATCACCAGCAGTTGGAATTAAAAGCTGAGCCGCTTAAACCGGATGAGGAAGCTTGGCTAACAAAAGATGGGGCAGATTCGGCCGAACGAATGCATTTTACTTGGCATTCCGAACATGGGACCCGAACCGGCAGCATGATATTGATTAGCAGCCGCTCTTGGCGCGCCCACCACCGGCCGGAGCGCTGTTTCGAAGTCTATGGACTAGATGTCAACGACAGCGGCACCCATCTGGTCAACTTATCGATGCCGATTCGGCAGGTTAGCCTTGGCAATGAAAATGACTCCGCCACCTATCAAGCGGTCTATTGGTTCCAGTCGGCCGATACGGTCACAGACGATTATGGCAGCCGCATGTGGGCCGATGTTACCCAGCCCCACACCCGTTGGATATTGGTGTCTGTCCTCTTTAATGAAACGTATTCGGCCGATGATTTGGCCGTACAAGAATTTTATTTAGCGATGAACGAAACGGTTGCAAATAATTTAACCGAAACACAAAAGTAGAGAGTACATAATAATTCAGCACCCCAATTATTTTCGTCAGATTGGCCCAGTTTTTAGCTTATCTTGCCGCAGAGCATAGATCCTTTTGTCAAACTGGACCAAACTGTTGAACAGTTACGAGATTACTATGAATGAATCGAGATTAAACCGTAGTTGGCAAAAATTAAAAAACAACCGAGCGATATTCGGGTACATGGTTTTTTGGATTTACAACCTTACCTTTTTAGGCTTTATGGGCCTTGGGTTTGGCCCGATCGTACTCCCGAGCGTCATACAGGGCGTGCGCTCCGGCATGATTCCAACCTTTTACGTCATATTTGGGGCGATTCTTATCAGCATTCCACTCATCGCAGTCATTTTGGGCCTCACCGTATTACGCAAGCATGTCGACAAGCTGTTTTTACTGGGATACGGTGTCCAGGGGCCGCTGATGCTCATTTTAGGCGTCCGCTTTTTCGGATTGGGACAAACAACACTGCCGGTCAAAATCGTCATGATCGTCGCCACCATCGGCCTGCTGACCCTGCTTTGGCATATTTTAGACCCACGGGCAGAGGAGCGAACGGGTGCATTGGGGTATGCAAAAGCGATCGGCCTCGCCTGCCTCATCTCTATCGGCCTGTATGCATCAATCTGGATCTTGTTTTACGCCCTGCCCTTCGGCAAGATTTTCATAGAAGGAATTATCGATTTTATTCGAAGAATCCCTGAATTCTGGACCTACATGTGGCAAGACTTTTTAGACGCCCTCCGCGACGGGGTCTTCTTTATCTTTTATATCGTTCTTGGTGGATTGCTCTTTATTTTTACCGGCACCCTATTTGTTTTACTTCCCATCGTCGTCCCTTGGCTTTATGCACAAACCTGGTGGCGGGGCAATCGTGGCATTGGGCACATGCCCGCCTTTGCGATTTTAGTCGCGGTTTTTATGGTGATTGGGCTGTCTCTATTCGCGACCGATAAACAGCCACAAGCGAAAGCCTTTGCCTTGCTGGAAACCAATCCGACCAACCCGGCTGACGCGATGGCATTGCTTGACCAATCTGATGAGATTCGAGCCGGATTACTAAACAGTTATCTGGCACGAACTCGCTATTTAAGCGCACTAAATGAGTTAGACCATATCCGCTGGATTTACGAAGATGCCTACAATGTCTCGTTTGATCGGGGATTGGCCATTCAACAAAGATATGAAGTGATTGCCCGGCCGTTTTTGTACCATCCGGTCGAGCCATTAGATCCCCCTAGATCCCAAAATCAACGTTGGAACCAAGGCAGTCGCTTAATTGACGAGCCTGAACACGCGGCCGAACTGTATGAAAAGTTTTTCGATGAACCGATCAATGAAGGGGAGAAAGAAGCGGTGGTTCGAGCGGTACGAACAACGTGGGACCCAAACAGAGCACAAACAGCCTGGCAAGCGGTCGATGATAGGGAGGTCTGGTTAAAAGAACAAAATTTGACCCATACTAACCTTAACCACGGCATCCACAGCTTCGAGCTCCATGAAGTTTACTCGAACCAAACGGCCATCAGGCAAGAAGTTGTCTATTACTTTTCGCTACCAGAGTCGGCCGTTGTTACCGGAGTATGGCTAGGAGATGAAAACGGCAAACAATTCGCCTATCAAGTCGCCCCACGTGGGGCAGCCCAGCAGGTTTACCAAGAACAGGTGCGACGCCGAATCGACCCTGCCTTGGTTGAGCAAATCGGGCCGCGCCAGTATCGGCTCCGTGTCTTCCCCATCGACCCACAAAATCAACGCTGGGAAAACGATGAATTTACCCCGACCATCGAGCCAGGGGAAGATATGCACATGTGGCTAACGTGGCAGGTGCTAGAGCAAAATGGGCAGATTCCTCTCCCATCCCTTTCTGTTTTGCGCAACGTTTATTGGAATGAGGACAGTGTCCGCTCTTACCCGGATCAGCTCACGGCAAACCCTGACCTATGGTTACCCACGAGCCTGCCGGCTGCCGCGCCTCAAATGGTTGACCACGCGGTTTCTTTCCCTAACGGGCAGATCGTTACCGCCCAGTCGAGCAACGCGTTCGCCCCCCTATTGCCTGACGGCTTAAACCTAGCCGTTGTGCTCGATCGTTCTTTTAGTATGGGAGAAAATTCAGCCGCCGTCACAGAGGCTTTAGTCGAGCTGGCCGAGCGGTCGCCACAAGCAGATCTGTTTTTAACATCATCAGACTTTCGGGGTGAAGAGCCGTACAAGAAAAAACTGAGTCAACTTAGTGATAACGATTTGGTTTACTTTGGTGGGCAAAACTCAGCCGAGATCATGCAACAATTTAATCGGCTGGCTGATTCAACTCAATACGATGCCATTATCGTGCTCAGCGACGATGGCACCTTTTCGACCACGGCCAACGAGGTTGAAACGGTGGCTGTCCCTGATGCCCCCGTTTGGATGGTTCATTTGGGCGGTGTGCTGCCAAACGGATACGACGACAACACGCTTGAAATTGTTCAGGCGAGCGGTGGTGGCGCGGCCGGTTCTCTGGACGAGGCTCTATCACGTTTAGCTGTCTTTTTAGAAGCGGATGGGACCGATATCGTGGATGGATATCGCTGGGAGATCATTCCCAGCCGGGGGCAACTGGTTTTACCAGATAGCTATGTGACTCACTCGACCGCGGATCCTTTTGCCAAGATCGCTGCAAGGCAGCTTATCTTAGCGGAAATGCGTGCGAACAGCGGTTCGATTACAGACGTTGACCTACTGGACCAACTGCATGACATTGCGGTTGAACAAGAAATAATCACACCGTTCTCATCGATGATCGTATTGGTCAACGAGGCACAGCAAAACAGATTGGACGAGCTTTCTGACCAAGATGATCGGTTTGATAGAGAGGTAGAAGAAGTGGGTGAAACCGCACCAGGGCCAACCGTAACCGGTGTGCCTGAACCGGAGGAATGGCTGCTCATGATTTTGGCGGTCGGCATGCTGCTTTGGGCTTTCTGGAAGAAACGTTCAAATCGGCCGGTGGGCCAATTGAGCAGGCTTTAAGAATCTAATCCAGGTGGTCGGCCAGACGTTTTTCAAGCATTATTCTGGCCGGCCGCGCGGCAGAACCAGTGTAAACGTGCTTCCTTTTTTATATTTAGACTGAACAGAAATATCCCCACCCAACAAATTAGCATACCCTCTTGATAGATTCAGACCTAACCCGGTCCCTTTTGTCATACCGGAATAGTCATCATCAATTTGCGAAAATGGTTGAAACAGCTTGAAAATCTTATCCTGTGGAATCCCTTTGCCGGTATCGGTCACGGCCAAATAAATCTCATCTTTGTTAGAGTGTTTTAGCAGCTTGACATGAATGTCACCGTTTTCAGTAAATTTAATCGCGTTCCCAACTAGATTCACCATGATCTGCATCACTTTACGTCGATCGGTGTACAGCTTGTCATCAGGGTCTACTGAATCGATGATCAGCCTGTTTCCGGACGCCTCTGCCATTAAATGCATAATCTCGTGAAGTTCTACCAGAACTGACTCTAAGCTAAAGTGGGTTAGATCGAGCTTAACCATGCCTGCTTCGATACGAGACACGTCTAAAATATCACCAACGACCCCCAGCAAATGACGGCCGGCTTGACGAATGCTATCGAGCGATTGAGCGATTTCCGCATCTACATCCTCATTATCGGCTAAAACCTCCTTTAAATAATCTGAGAATCCCAGAATAACATTCAAAGGGGTCCGAAATTCATGGCTCATGTTTGCCAAAAACGCCCCTTTTGCCTTATTCGCTTGGTCAGCCTGTTCTTTTAGTGATTTTAATTGTGCCAACTGCATTTCATGCTGAGCAAACATACGTGCATGAACAATTGAGATCGCCCCTTGGTTGGCTAAAAGCTGGCAGATTCCGATCTCAAAATCGGTAAAGCGGATCGGGTTTCCATAATTGGCAAATTCAATTAAGCCCACGACCTCATCCCGATAAATCATCGGCAACATCAAGAGGCTAGAATGGCCAAATTCAGCAATAAATTTTTTCTCTTCATCATCAATTGTCGGGTCATCGGCCGTGTAGTGGGCCATTCTATGTTCTTTAATAACTGCGGCCGTTGTAGGGTTGCCCTCCAGATAAAAAATTTCCGGCCCATCCCCAGAATGCACCCATTCAGGCGGACCATCTTCAACCAATGTCACCAAGGCATCCATGTTGGTTGCATAGTCTGAAATACTCCAAGCATCACAGCCGACCAGCCGGTTAATTTGCTCACCTAAGTTCAACAATACACTATTTAATTCTAGGTCGGTCGTTGTTAAGTTGATCGCATTTTGTAAAGCATCAAATGCGATTTTATCCGACGGCTGTTCTATCTGCATTAAAGAGTACCCAGCATAAAATTAACGATGTGGCTTTCAAAAATCAGGGATGGCTCGATAGAGGGGAGGGATGTTTGCGGCATAGTCGTGGTGCGAAACGCGTTCCGCACCACGAGCTCTAATGGACAGTTATACTGAAAATTGTTGGTATTCATTCTCGTTCGGCAATCCCCATACGGCCCAAAACTCACCCGTTTTGGGACGCATAATCGCCGCACCACATGATTCGATATGAAACGGAGGCTTCGAGGTTGTGCAAATCGGAGCCTGACGGGTCATTTCTTGCAACATGTCGATCGTAACCGGCCGCTGGGCCAACTGATCATCGGCCGATTGCAAACGTTTTTCTGAGCTCTTCTGCGAATCTGGGTGACGCTCTTGAGCCAGTGCGATCGTCTCTGGCACCAAACAATGATTCGTGTGTGAAATCGGAGTTTCGTCCAATTCAACGATATGTTGATGGGTCGACATCGCTTCGATGTTATAACCACGGCCTGTTTTATCAAACAAAAGATAATTATGGGCGCCTGCTAACTCAACATCGGTAATGCATTTTAATGCGTCGTCAATATTGTCTTGCTGCAAGACCTTGCGCACAACGAACGGCCAGGTTACCCCAATGCCACCGTCTGCACCCAGCAAATTATTGATGCCAACCGCGATACCATGCTCGTTCATCCCGATTTGACCCAGGCAACCGGTTGTTGTGAAAACAAGCGAGCTCGCCCCTTCGTCGGGTTGCACGTCTAGTAAAATCACAAACTCGGTTGCGGTGTCATGCATGTCCCACGTCTGACCAAAAAAGCCCGCACCATCGGCCGCGCTATCTGGCACAATAAACGAGGTGCAGTCATCGATGGTCAAAGCCGGTTCTAGGGCCCCTTTGCGCTTGCTAACCCCGTAAACGGTATCGATAAAGTCGGTAAAACCGCTGACAATAATCAGTTCACCCATGCGCAAACCGGTCGCGGCCGCCATACCCCGCATTTCTTCCACCAAGTCAGGTGCGTATGCTTCATGGTGTGGCAATGTTTTTTCTGCAAGCTCAATCATATCGGCACGGCTTTTCTTAAAACCGCCGCTCCACTGTCCACCAGCCACCAGTTCGACCCGATCTTTGGCATAGTGGTGAATCGCGTCATGCCACTGTTTACCATGTTGAAATCCCCGATCGTAAGGAGAACCTGTGATTGTTGTTACACGTATTTTGTTGCTCATGCGTTAATCCTCAAATTATTGACCCATATTTCCCTGTACGGAATCGAGAAATAAAAGATAATGTCTTTAGCACGTATTTTACTGTATTAAAGATCAAATCGTATATCAATCAGCAAAAATATTCCAACCCTCAACGACAATGTTATCTGACCATTTGTACCGATTAATCATCTTAAGCGCTTTACTCGCATTTTGGGCGATGGGTCTTGCGACAATCAAAGCCAAATCACTGACCCCCGATGAACCCTTTCACATCATCCGGTCAGTTGCCATCCAACAAAGGCAAGATTTCAGATTACAATTTGAGCATACCCCCCTAAATCATTGGATTAGTCGCCTATTGTTGCCCAAAGACATCTTCCCACAACTTGATCAATCGGAAGCTTGGCAACCGCTTGAACGGACGATTGTGACAGAAGAAGCTTTTGCAGCCCTATCAGATAACGAGCTTGATCAAGTCCGGTTTTTGACACGCCTGCCGATCACTTTAGTTGGGTTACTGCTGATATGCACAATTGCGGCATGGTCGACTAGATTGGGTGGCACTTTAGCCGGACTTATCGCCACCCTGCTCGGTGCATTTTCCCCCAATCTAATCGCTCACAGCGCCCTCGCCACAACCGATCTAACAGCAGCGGCATCTTTAACAGTTGCGGCGTTTAGTTTATGGCATTTTCAAAACAGCCAACGGTCATGGACCACATGGTTGTTCGCAGCGGTCTGCTTAGGCATCGGCCTGTCAGGAAAAATGACCAATCTTATTCTTTTGCCCATTTGGTTTGTCGCGATTTTTTTCCAGCAGGGGGCGCCATTGCGCCGCTGGGGCGACTTGATCGGCATGGGGCTGATTGGTGGGGTAGTGCTTTGGGGCTTTTATCGCTTTGGCTGGGGGCCTATAACCACCATCAGCCAAGAGCTCATTCTGCCTGCAGGCTATTTTCTAGACAACCTCATCATCTCCTTCTCTCATGTAAATCAAGGGCACGCTGTCAGCTATTTTTGGGGCCAGATCAAATATAATGACGGCTGGCTGGCATACTTCCCGGTTGCATTCACGATTAAAACTCAGCTCCCGTTTCTTATTTTGCTGATCACTGCGCTTGTAACGCGGCCAAAAATCCTGCTACAACAAAAATCTTTATGGATGCCGGTTTTCTTTGTTCTTGCGGTCAGTATCGGGGCCAATCTTAATATCGGATTCAGGCACATCTTACCCGTTATGCCCTTGCTGTTTGTATTTACGGCCGTGGCAATTAGTCAACTGGTCAGCTCAGATTTCTCGGCAGGATTAAATATGAACGTCCCAACCGCAATTGTGGGTGTCCTCTTGGTCTGGATGATCGGCCGTACGGTGGTGCAACATCCGAACCACTTATCATTTTTCAATGAGTTAATCGGTGGCAGTGCGAATGGGCACCTTTACCTGGCTGATTCAAACCTAGACTGGGGGCAAGATTTATTTGCGGCCGAACAGTATTTGGACACGCGAGATGTTAAAAATGGGATGATCTCACCCAGTTTAACGGTTGGGTCTGTTTACCGTCTTGATTATCCTCGTATCAACTTAGAAAATGCCGATTTTTCCGCAGCAAATCCTTCCCAAGGAACCTATATCATCGGCTACAACCGACTCAAAGGGATCGTCCTTTCAACATCTGAAATCAACCAGCTAAACTGGTTTAAACAGCAAGAACCGATAGACACCCTCAATGACACGATGGTTGTTTATCAGGTTGATGAAGCCAAACGTGGATCCTGGATCGCCCATTGCCCAGTAGATCAGCTAGACGCAAGCGACCAATTTTTGCGCCAATTGGTCAATGCCCCCACGGCCGACATTCTTGCTCTGGATTGTGCTGACGATGAATGGGGATTACCTAAAGAAGATGCAGGCTGGCTGCTTGTGCCGCAAAAACAAATAGAGGGGGAAAATTGGGAACTGGTTTATTTTCATGAACCGATTTTGGGGCTGCCAGAATATTTTGTTTACTTTATTTCTAATCCCTAAACATTCAGAGTCGTAGCTGGGCAGACAGTGAGTAAGCTAAAGTTCATAGACAAATATCAGGTCATCCTCAAAAAAAGGTTTGAGCGGCATCCCTGCTTTCCAAGCCTCAATCTCGTCATCTTCCATAAACGCTTTATTGAAAATGAGAAGATTCACGCCCGCATTTTTCAGACCATCTAACGCCGCGTCGATATCAGTTGGTGGATCAACCGCCAGTCCATCTTGACGATTCGCTAGCATTTCGTTTTCAGCAATAAAGGCGAAGGTGTCTGCTTCCGGCCGGGAAACCACACCGTTGGTCATTTTATGCCCGTGCAAAGTCTGATAATACATGTATGTTTTATCAATTTGGCGGCTGCTAGGCATGAGGGTCAGCAGGGTATTCTCGTCAAACTCAGCCAAGGTCTCTGTGTAAAATGATGACACTTGGGGAGACTGAAATGGGATTTGGGGCCATCCATAATCTGCAAACAGCAAAACCGCAAAAATGATCGCCATGAGTGATTTTTGTCGATGCAGTTGGGTTCTTTCCATAAACCCGATCCACCCGAAACCGATCAACATGCTAACTCCCATCGAAATTAAAATGTTAAACCGATACATATTGCGCAAGATGGGGGTAAAAAGATAGGACCATGGCAGAATGATGTCTAAATCGCGGCCGAAAATCATAGGTTGAGGGCCGATACTAATCAGATAAAACAGTATCAGGGTAACTACCCATAATCGGATCTTGCCTTTCGAGTAGGCCGCATAAAACATGAGGCAAATGCCGATGATGCCAAAATACAAGCCGCGCCATAACCACTGCCACCAGTGGGGCACAATTGGGGACAAGATATCAGGGACGATCGACCGCTCGTTGGCGGCGCTGATCACAAAGCTGCTATTTTGGTTGCCCAACGCATCGGCGATCAAAGGCCAAAGCTGGGGTAAATTTAGCAAGGCCGCAGCGATGGCGAACACGATTAATGTTTTTATTTGGGGCGTCTGCCATTCTGATGAAACAAAAAGATAGATGGTTAAAAACCCAAACCAAATTATCATTAAGAAGAATAACAGCGTGCTGGTAAAGGTCCCCAGAAATACAAACAATCCGGCCGCAAATGCCAACCAGAGGTTTTCTTCGTCAATCGCCCGCAACAAGAAAAGTGTGGCCCAAGGAAGACACCAGATACTGAGCAGCACCGGATGGGCGCTCTGGTACATTGCGTGAGAGCTAAACGCAAAGGCGATACCGGCCAAAATTCCGGCCGTCTGCGACCGGGTCAGGTAACGGGCCAACTGATACATCGAAAAACCGATCACCGGATAGTTGAGCAAAATCGACAAATTGAACGCTGGGGTAACGCCAATAAGCGGCTGCAGGAGCAAGGCAACGGCCGTATTGAGGTGGCTAAAACTATGATAGACCAGATTGGCAGAACCTGGCGCAAACATAAAATCTGTCCGCCACAATGTTAGTTCGGGATCTAATAACGCCTTTTGGGTCCACCAATTTGCCCAAGGATTTATAAAAACGTCATTGTCATACCCAATGAGTACATGATTGAGGTTGGATAAAATCGGCCACCCGACGATGGCGGCCAAAATGACAAATAGGCAAAAAACCGCCCCCTCGCTTTTTAATATTTGCGGCAATTGTTTCTGTTCGAGCATAAAACCTCTAGTTGTATCTAAAGATTTTTACACGAGAACCTGAAATCTGCCCTTAAAATTGAGACTAAAGTAAGTGTAGGTTTCGGGAATTTAAACACCATCAACGACGATGAATTGACCCTCGGCCGCCCCTTCTCTCACTTTAATCGCGGCTTGATATTCATCACTATGATAAAAATCCTTTGCAGTCTGCAGATCGGGGAATTCGACCATCACCACACGACGCTTTTCTTCTTCACCCTCCAACAAAACAATATCAGAGCCGCGAGAGATAAATTTGCCGCCAAACTTTTCGATAATACCAGGGGTCAATTTTGTGTACTCTTTGTATTGAGTCATGTCTTTTACATCTACACGGGCGATTAAATATGCTGTCATAATTTTTTTCCTGTTTTATTTTTGACTTGAAGACTTTTCATGTTTTTCTAAAAGATTGGCCAGAGGTAGAAGTCTCAAAACATGAAAAGTCTAATTCAAAAGAGTTTTTGTGATTCGCTTAACTGATGGGTTTGGCAGTCGGCCGTTACTTGCCTGTAAAGTTCGGTTTTCGCTTTTCCATAAACGCTTGAATGCCTTCGGCCGCATCTTGGGTATTGGCCACCTTGGTCAGTTCTCCACTTAAAAAGTCTAGCGCCTCTTCAAGTGGCAAGCTTTGCATCGCGTTATAAGACGCTTTCCCCAATTTCATACCGATCGGGCTTTTTTGCGCCAAGTTCTGGGCGATTTTTAGCACCGCACTGTCCAAATCTGCGGCCGGAACCATTTCACTTAAAAAACCCATCTGCATCGCTTTTTCAGCTCCAAACCTTTCACCCGTCAATATCATCGGCAACGCCTGTTTGGGCAACATATTTCGATAGATCAAGGCGCTTATCATGCTGGGCCATAATCCTACATTGACCTCTGGCGTTCCGTATTGTGACCGATCACTGGCAATGACAATGTCTGAAGCAAGCATGAGCCCCATCCCCCCTGCCATGCAGTAGCCATCAACGCGAGATATCGTCGGTTTAGGGAAATTTAAAATCCGTTTTAACAAATCGGCATATCCGCGGGTCCCTTTGCCACCGACCCCACCGCCCAAATCTGCGCCAGAGCAATAAGCCTTTTCCCCTGCACCGGTAATCACAATGACACGCACGTCGTCGTCATGCTCAGCAACGTCTAACTTATCAAACATAAGATCGATCACTTCACCGCTAAGAGAGTTGCGCCTTTCCGGCCGGTTGATGGTTAATGTAGCGATCCGCTCGTTTATATCGTACAAAAGAACAGTCATGTGGAATTTATCCTAGAAATTTAGTCATTGTTCAGCAATCTAAAATCATTTTACACAACAGCCTGAGGCCAAAGTAAAATCGCCAAGCTGAACAATGCCGAAACCGATTTAACAAGGTCGGCAATATAGTAGACGAGGGCTGTAAAGTCAAACAACAATGTTTGTTTTCAACCTTCAAAAACAAGGGTAAACTTGCCCCGCAAAAACAAACACAAACATAAGAGGAATTATGACTCAAAATAACCCTGTCAAAGTTGGTGTCATCGGCTGTGGCAATATCAGCGATATCTACCTAACCAATGCTCAATGGCTTAATACAATCGAAGTTGTTGGCGTAACAGACCTCCGAATATCAATGGCTGAGGCCCAAGCTGAAAAATATAATATCCCTACCGTCTACCCCTCGGTTGATGCGATGTTGGCTGACCCGGAAATCGAGATGGTCTTGAACATTACCCACCCGGCCGCCCATGGGGCGGTGGCCCAAGCGGCCGTCGATGCCGGTAAAAGCGTTTACAACGAAAAACCGTTGACCCTAAACCGAGATGAAGGTGAGAAATTAGTCGCCAGTGCCAAAGCGGCTCGTGTTCTTGTAGGCTGCGCACCAGACACCTTTTTAGGGGCGGCTCATCAAACGGCTCGTAAAATGATCGATGATGGTGCTATCGGCAAGCTCGTTTCTGCGAATGCATTTATGATGAGCTGGGGCATGGAAATGTGGCACCCCAACCCGGAATTTTATTTTAAAGAAGGGGGCGGTCCGATGTTTGACATGGGGCCATACTATTTAACCGATTTGGTCTTCCTAATGGGATCGGTCCATTCAGTCAGTGGCATGGTGACCACCGGCCGTAAAAAGCGGACCATCACCAGCGAGCCGCTAAATGGAACAATCATCGACGTTGAGGTACCAACCCACGTGTCTGGCATGATGCGTTTCAACAATGGAGCGGTCGGCACCATTGTTCAAAGTTTTGACATCGCTGGATCAGAGTTGCCTCACATCGAAATTCATGGGGACAAAGGCTCTTTGAGTGTCCCGGATCCCAATCGCTTTGGGGGGCAATTACGCATCCGCAAAGGTGGCTCGCGAGAATGGGAAGATGTCCCGCTTACCCACAGCTATACGGAAAACAGCCGGGGCTTGGGCTTGGCCGATATGGCTCGAGCGTTGCGCAGTAAGGATGCACATCGTGCCAATGGGGATATAGCCTACCATGTGCTCGATCTGATGCACGCTTTCCATGACTCATCTGAAACCGGGATGAACATCGTCCTAAAAAGCAGCTGTGACCGGCCGGCACCGATGCCAACCGATGCGTTTTTGGGACAAAATCCAAAAACAAGCGGCTAAAGATCGTTCGAGGCGTGAACATGAATATCACCATCTACAATGAATTTATACACGAAAAGAAGGACCCCAAAGTGGGTGCCATCTATCCCCATGGTATTCATGGGGCGCTTGCTGAACATTTCCAAAAACAGGCCCATGTTCAAACGGTACGCACCGCAACACTAGATCAAGAAGAGCACGGCTTAACAGAAGCGGTCCTGAATGACACTGACGTGTTGCTATGGTGGGGCCATCTGGCCCATAACAAGGTCGCAGACGAAATTGTAGAACGTGTTCACGCCAGAGTATTGGCCGGCATGGGGCTGATTGTGCTCCATTCTGGCCACCACTCAAAAATATTTCGAAAATTAATGGGGACCAGCTGTTCGCTAACCTGGCGAGAAGCGGATGAGCGGGAACGACTATGGGTCGTCAATCCATACCATCCGATCACCCAAGGGGTTGGAGCCTATATCGAGCTTGAAAAAGCGGAGATGTATGGGGAGGTATTTGATATACCGGAACCGGAATCTTTGCTGTTTGTGAGCTGGTTCGAAGGCGGCGAAGTATTTCGCAGTGGGGCAACGTGGCACCGCGGCCGAGGGAAGATCTTTTATTTCCGGCCGGGTCATGAAACTTACCCGGTATTTTACAACCCAGAAATTTTACAGGTCATCACCAATGCAACCCGCTGGGCAGCATTTGAGGGGAACACGGCCGCACGCGGCATCGGCGAAGCGCCTAACGTCCCGCAATCAATTGAAAAAATAGAAAACAAGGATTAAAGAATGTCTCTGAAAGAACTTTCTACTTGCGCCACGATGATCGGATGTGGTGATATGGCCCAAGGGCACATTCGACAGGTTCTCACCCACTTTCCAGCCACTCGCTTTCCGGTTATTTGCGAACCTTCTGAAAAGCAGTACGACAAAACGGTTACCCTTTTTAAAGAGTTAGGTCATTCTCCCCCAGCCAACGAGCCTGATGTGCACAAACTACTGGCAGAATATGGTGAGCAACTTGACAGTGCTTTCATCAATTCCCCCCATAAATTTCATCATGAACAGGCGGTCGCCTGCTTAAAAGCGGGGCTAGATGTACTCCTAGAAAAACCGATGGTGATGACGGCCGAAGAAGCGGTTGATCTGATCCGTGTGCGAGACGAAACCGGCCGCACCTTGGTCGTCGCCTTTCAAGGCAGCCTCTCCCCCGAAGTACGCATGGCCGACAAACTGATTCAAGGCGGCACCATGGGGACGGTACGAAACATAGACGCGCAAGTTTGGCAAGATTGGAACCAGAACCAAACCAACACTTGGCGCCAAAACCCTGAAATTTCAGGGGGCGGCTTTATGTTCGACACCGGCGCACACATGCTCAACACCGTCAGTGATTTAGCCGGTGAACCGTTTGTTGAAGTTGCCGCGTTTTTAGACAACTTGGGCCAACCGGTTGATATTTTGGGAGTCGTCATCGGCCGTTTGGCCTCTGGCACCCTCGTCACCCTAAACGCCTGTGGTGAAGCGTTCCCATCCTGCCAATCTGAGATCAAACTGGTGGGCACCCAGGCGATGATGCGCACCGGCGTCTGGGGCAAATACCTCGACATCCGCTATCGCGGGGATGAGGATTGGACCGCGATACCGGTTCCACCTACTTTGGGAGTTTGGGAACAATTTTTAGCCGTGCGCCAAGGGTTAATCGAGAACCCATCCCCGCCTGAAGTCGGGTTGCGGATGGCACATTTGTGGGACGCAATCCGTAAATCGGCCGCGAATGGCGGATCAGCGGTCAAGATTTAACGGGGGCATAAGATTTCTTGAAGACTTTTCAGGTTTTTTCGTAATTTGTAGGATTGGTCCAGTTTGACACAAGGATCTGCGTTTTATGGAAAGACACGCTAAAAACTGGACCAATCTGGTGAAAAAATTGGCCAAAGATAGAAGGTCCAAAACCTGAAAAGTCTAATTCGAAGGAGCGATCATGGCGGTCAAAAAGGAATTCATGAATGGGGCTGGCTATACCACGGTTTATCTCGTGGTTAATATGTCTAAGTTCATTCATGCTGACGATCAGAAAAAATTTGAAAATATTCGAGGCACTCAGCCGTTTACCCAGATTATTCGGGATGAGTGGCGTAAATTGCTTGCAGGGCTAAATTCCCCATTTGACCATCAGGAGCAATTTGGCAAGCCGGTCGCCAGCAATGAACCGGATCAGGCCCGCATGAATGTCGATGACGTCGCCTTTAACACCGGCATTTTTAAAGGGGTTGTTTTACGCGAATACTCGACACCGTTTTACAAGGTCGATAAATCTCGTTTTCAATTTAACCCGCTTTTGCGCAAAAATCTTCAATTTAAAGAGCTGTTCCTAAAAAATTGGGACCGGTGGGACATTCATATTCGGCCGACAATGACCGGCATGTTTGTGATCAGGCTGACCAACTACTACGATCATAAATACGGCACGCAGTCGGCCGAATTTCGCACAATCGCCTCAAATGTTCAAAGCTTGCAGTCATCGTTCGACATCCCTTCCGCTTTAGAAAAACGAGATGAAACGCGGATACAAATCGATAAAGGGGTCGATGTTGAAAAAGCGCTAGACAACCTAGATACGATTCAATGCCTGCTCGATTGGTTGGGCATTGATGACAAAGATTACTCCCACTCAATGGATTACCCTCGTATTCAGTGGCAATTGGCTCAAGAGGTCTGCTTGCGCTTTATCGAATCGATCGGCTACACCATTACATTGCCCAGTAAGGCCAACATCCGTTGGATCAAACCGCGTAAAAATATCACCTCATCGCTCAATGATTCTTACACCGTGTACCACTTTAACGAGCTGCATGCCCCCGGCCGCTTGATCGAACGTGATTATTGGAGCAAGGAAGATTGGAAAAAGTATCGGGATGAGTCTTTTACGATTAGCTATCGAGATTTAGAAAATTCCCCCTTGATCAAAGAAGCGGTTGCCCAACTGATTGAAGGGGCGATGCTCAAAAAACCGGCCGTGGGTGGCCCAGAAAACCCACAAAAAGACACGCGCCGCTTCCCACGCCAAAACAGCGAAAAAGTGGACCGGGTGTTTGAACAAAACTTTTCAACCTGGGAAGATGAGCTTTGCCTGCTCACCCCACGCTGCTGCGTGATTTGGCCCTCTCGTAACGCCCGCAATGATTATCTCTACATTTCAACACTGCCGACTGCCACCAGTCGCGTTAAATATTTGTGGTACTGGGATGCGATGGAGCGGATGATTGAATTTGTGATTGAGGTGAAGTTGCTTTCAAACCTAGTCGAGCTAGAAAGTGTCAAAGCACTCAATCGCTTCTCTGAAACCCTAAACGAAATGCGACTGGGGCTATTAGAAGAACGATCTGACTTTAAGCGAGAAAAGCTGAGCATTTTGGCCAAAGATGCGACCAATCTGAGCCGCCTAGTCGGGTTGTCACGCAGGCTAAGCACGCCCCAAACTTGGAGCCGAGCAGAATATGCGGCCGGTAAAGCGACCTACTTTATGGGGCAGCTCAATATTCCTCAGCTAATTAACCATGCCGAAACCAATGTCGACAATATGACCAACCTGATCAACCATCAGGATGAGCTTTATTTAGCCAATTTGTCTGAACGGAGCAACAAAAGCAATCAACGGCTCACCACCACATTGTTTTTAGCCTCGTTGGCACTTCTGATTTTTTCATTGCCTTCATTCTGGGTCGACGCGACCGGGCTTTTTGCCCCCGATGTCCCTAGCATCGCAGCCCCTCGCTCTAATTTACAAATTATCACCCTCATAACCTACTGGTTCGGCAATGTTGGCACAGTTGGCATCTTCGGCTATTTCATCTATCGTGGCATTCGTCACTGGCGCAATAAGGACAAAATCACGAATTGATCAACCGGCATTAAGTTAACGCGTTAACGCATAGACTGCGAAGGTTGGCACCCAGTGGGAGATCATATAATCGGGATGGGTCGCCAGCGGCAACCCGGCTTGAATATGATCTGAACCGTTTTGATTCAGCTGGGGGATTAGCGGGTGATTTTCCGGCAAAGCTCGGGCAATCGCATGAAGCATCCAGCCACGGCTAAAATTTAACCCCGCCCAATGGGCAAGTTGACCGTTTGACGGATCGACGACCTGCACCGGCCGCAGATGACGAAACCCCTGCGGCACAAACCGATTAAGCCACGTCTCAAACTCCTCATTGCCTAAGACGCGCCTCATCAAATCAGCTTCAGACAAAGATGGAGATAAAAAGTCGGCCGCAGAAGGCTCGTAACTCAGATTGATTTCGGTGTCAGCCAAGAAAAACCGACGGCTGGCAAGCTCCACTAAAGATTTGAGATGATCATCGCCTAGAATGCGGGCGGCATCCCAAACCAGTGCCAGCGAAAAGGCGGACTGGTTGTGCAAACCGCCTCGATTTGGCAAAGGCATCTTTTCGCAATAGCGAGTAAATGCCTCGATCGCATGCTGCGCCATCGGTTGCAAAGCATCGGCCCAAATCACAGCCTCGGCCGACCGCCAATCCTTGAGCTCTGCGTAAAGGGTTAATAGCCAAGCCATCCCATAAGGCATTTCAAAATTAGGCCGTTCCGCCACCCATTCCATCTCTTTGGCGATGTGATCAGCGGTTAAGCTTTGGCTCAATGCGGCCTTTCCGGCCGGCACAAACTCAGCTTCGGGGAACTGTCTTATCGCTTTTACAATTTGCCAGTGTGAATGGACGGCCGAATGCCAGTCGTAGCAGCCGTAAAAAGCAGGGTAGATCCCTTTGGGCGTAATCGTCTCATCGCTGGGGGAAGAGAGGGTTAGCCGGATCCCATTTGGATATTCAGTTTGAATCAGTTTGATGGTTTGAGGAATCAGTTGACCAAACAGTGCGCGTGTATCATTCAAATTCATCATCCTTTGTTATTATTCAGCAGTTTGGTCCAGTTTGACAAAAGGATCTGTGTTCTGCGAAAAGATAAGCTAAAATCTGGGCCAATCTGGCGAAAATAGTTGGGGTGCTGAATAATTACCAGCCGTTTACCAATCGGTCAGTTCTTTAAGTTTGGCCGCATACCGGCGGGACATCGGAATCTCGGCCGATTCCGGCCCCAGCTTAATCATATAGCTGCCAGAAAACCAAGGGACAACCTCAACAATATGATCTAAATTGATCAAAAACGCTTTATGCACCCGCACAAATTTCTTTTTATCTAATCGTTCTTCTAGCTCTTTTAATGTTTGGCGCACCTGCAAGCGATCTCCCCCTTTGGTCGCCATAAACACTTTTTTCTGATCCGCTTCAACAAATAGAATTTCACCATAGTCAACCAATAGTCGATTCCCATTTTCCCGTTCTCCCCAAAGTTTTTGGATAGCCGGTTTCAATGATGTCTGTCCCGCTTCTCGGCCGACCATTTCAGACAAAACAGCCCGCAAAGCCGCATGCTGTGCCTCGACTTCACCCTGCTTGCCTAACGTTTCTTGAATGCGTTGAACCGTCTTCTCAAGTCGCCGTTCATCAAACGGTTTAACCACATAATCAAGGGCGGCCAATTCAAAAGCCTCGATCGCATGATCACTATACGCAGTTGCAAAGACGATTAACGGAGGCTGGTCCATCCCCATAATTTCCGCCCCGGCCGTCAATCCATCCATACCGGGCATATTAATGTCTAAAAACGTGACATCTATTTGATTCGAGGCTAGAAAATCAACCGCCTCTTGGCCGTTCTTCGCTTCGTGCAACGTCGCATCTGGCAATAGCTGCCCCAAAATATAAGTTAGTTCACCCCGCGCTGGGGCTTCATCATCAGTAATTAATATGTGCATATCTTTTAGTTTAGGTCTTTCTCTTCCCCCCTCCTAACCTCCCCCGATGGGGGAGGAACTGGCTCCCCTCCTTCTGGGAGGGGCTGGGGGAGGGTTTGAATCGCTATCAAGTGAAAGCCCTATGTGTAAAGGAACCCGAAGTTCGACCGTTGTCCCACGGCCAACGGCCGATTCAACCTTAAACTCTCCCCTATCTTTATACAAAGTTTTCAACCGCTGCTGGATGTTTAAGGTGCCGATGCTGCCATCAGGGGCGGCCGAGGGGCTTTTGACAAGTTCCAAGCGCTCTTCGTCCATCCCCATGCCATCATCGATAACCTGTAATACCAAATCATCGCCGCTGCCCATAATCATAATCTGCAGTCGTCCACCATCTGGATCGGGGGCGATGCCGTGCACAACCGCATTTTCAACCACCGGCTGCAAGATCAGCGTCGGAACCTCAGCATCCAAAAGCGCATCATCCTGCACAAACCAGCTGACCTCAAGCCGCTCGTCTAAGCGGGCCTGTTCTAGGGCCAAATACGACTTTGTGAATTCAATTTCATCTTTAAGCGCCACCGTTTCGCCCGATTTTAGAGCCACCTGAAAAACATCTGATAAGTTAAGCAAAAGCTGACGGGCCTGATCAGGGTCAGTACGGACAAAATAGCGAATGGTATTGAGTGAGTTAAACAGAAAGTGCGGGTTAATCTGCGCCCGCAGTGCCCGTAGCTCCGCTTGGGTTAGCTCTAATCGGCTGATCTCGGCCTGCCGTAGCTGAGCGGTATTTTTGGCATTGGTGACCAAAATCATAAACATGCCCAAGGCGACCATGTTGACGATGCTGCCGGCCCACAAGGTGGCCACCGCTTCTGAATTATCAAACACCAGAAAGTCGAGCATCGAAGGGACAAATTCTAAGAACAGGGCTGTTACTAAAATGATGCCTAATCCCAGTGAATAACGGCGCACCAGCAGCCCCACTTGCCCCGCCACAAATCCGGCCCATATTTTCGCCATCAAGACGATGTCGCCCAGAAAATACCAGCGTAAAAGCGAGAGCCAATCGTTGTCTTCTAAGACATAGTAGTTTTCTTGAGCTTCTAAAAACAGATCGATCGTCCCTTCGATAAAAAAGCTCATCACCCCTAACGCAAGACCCAAACGCCATCCACCGATTAGTCCACCAGCCACAATGACAAATATTCCAAATGAAATCCAACCTTGGTCTGTGTAAGCGACATAGCCGATATAGCCGATTTCAATCAGGGCCAGCAAAAGGGTCAATTGCACCTTTCGGCCGATGGTGCCGTCTCCGTTCAAGAATTCTTGAAACACCGGCCGAGTGGTCAAAATCACCAAAAAAGCGAGCGGGAAAAGTATCTCTTGAAGCGCGAGCCCAAACAGATAAGGGTCTGTGCCATCTTCCCGCAAAGCCCGAAATGGGGAATCATAAATCTCACCGCTAAATGATTGGGCCAACACAAAGTAAACAAGCGTCGCCAGCAAGATCGAAGCGATCGGTGTAACCCAAGTGGGCCAGCGATTATTTGCAAACATGGTCGGTTGGGTCAGTTGAGAGGAAGATGTCATATCGGCCGCACCGCTGTTGCTCGCATCTGGGGTCGCAATGGCAATGCTTGAGGTGGATGATGGATCAGACAATGAATGAGATGCACTGTCTGTGGTGGTGGCGGACGATTTTGATGACATGGTGTCAGCTTACCACACAGCGCTATTTTAACTCACTATTTTTGGATGTCCGGTCATATTTACGGATGAACGGTCAAAAGGACAAATACTCCCCTTGCACAAGAGGAAAACAGAATCGGAAAGATCAACTTTTAGGTTGCAATATTTGCAAAAAGATTGAAAATTTAGTCGCCGTCTTTTAGACCAGACCAACACCTTTTTAGCAGTTCCGCAAAGCTTGCTGATGTATGGCAATGGCAGCCTTGTGGAACCGATTCCTAACCTTCCCAACGGAGAAACCATGTCCCCAATTTCCCCATCTCGCGGCCGAGCAAAGCTTGGCATTGTTGTCCCATTTTCAAATACAAATTTAGAGCCCGACATGCAAATGCTGCGCCCGCAAGGTGTCTCTCTACACTTTGCACGGGCCGGTGGCTATGATTTAGACGAAGTGCCTGATAGTGATCAAATGCGCCAATTTGCGCTGGCCTCACTTGAAGAGGTCATTGAATCCCTGGCTGCGACCCGGCCGGATGTGATCATTTATGGCTGTACGTCTGCAACCTTGGCCCACGGCCCTGAATTTGACCAGCAGTTCGCCCAAAGAATCACAGACATGGTCAACAAACCCGCGATTACGGCCGCAGGGGCCTTGGTCTTGGCCTTAAACAGTTTAGGGGTGCAAAAAATAGGTTTCTCATCCCCCTATGTCGAACAGCTCAACGTCGAAGCGATCGAATTTTTAGCCCAGTCGGGCTTTCAAACTGTGTCGAGCGCCTATGTAGGGGCGGACCTTGGCAATCACGGCCAGGGGGAATTGACACCTGAAAGAGTCATCGAATTGGGAATGGAGGCTGATTCCCCAGAAGCGGAGGCGATTGTGCTTTCATGCACCGATATGCGGGCTGTAGAAGCGATTAGCGAGCTAGAAGAGAAACTTGGGAAACCGGTTGTGAGCAGCAATCAGGCGCTGATGTTTGCGGCCGGAAAAGCACTTGGCTTGGAATCAGCTGAGATGGTTTATGCAGGAAAATTGTTTGACGCATTTTCTGAATCAATCGTAGCTTAATGGAGTTTTAGCCACAAAATGCCATACGGTTTAATCTCGATATCTTCTTCGAATAGCGCATTGTTCAAAATATTGCGAAACCATACCGCCGAAGCCCCAAATATGTCTTCCCCTTTTAGCTCGATGCACAGAGGCTGGTTGGAAACATTCTGAATGCAAAAGACCCCATCAGCCCCATCTCCACGCAAAACGCAAAATAAAGAAGGATGCAGATTGAATATTTTTTGGCTCCCATGCGGATCAAAAGCGGGTTCGGCCGACCGCACGGCGATCATGTGCCGGTACGGGTAGAAAACGCGCGAACGCAAAGAGTCGATATCGTTTAAGTCGGCCGATACATCTGCGTACCGCAGTTTTTCCCGGTTAATCGTGCGATTTTTCCCCGTTTGCTTGACCCCATCGGCCCAATTTTCAGAACCGAACAAGCTGTGGAAATAAATGCCTGGCACACCTTGCATAGCCAGCATAATCGCCTGCGACGCCAAGAATCGATCAGCCTTTAATCGGTTCGATTCTTTAATTCCGGGCTGCCCCAGTGCACTTAGATAATTGATATTCAATTCGTAGGCACTCTGGCTACCATCGGGGTTGTTTTTATAGGAGACATGGCCGCCCAGTGCTTCTACACGCTGAGCCATATTTGCAATCGCTCCGTCCTCAACCAGCCCTTTGGCCGGTGTCACCCCGATTCCATCATGAGAGGCGATAAAATTGAAAAATGTAACATCTTCAGAAGGCAGCTTTAAACCATTGGCCCAACGGCTTAATACGGTCGCATCTTCGTTGTGAAATGCATGTAGTGTCAGTGGCGGCAGTGAAAAATTGTAGACCATTTGGGCTTCGTTGTGCCCATTGCCAAAATAGGAGATGTTTTGCTCATGCGGCACATTGGTTTCAGTGATTAATGAAACATGGGGCGCCATTAGCTCTAACACAGCCCGAATCAGCTTGATGGCTGAATGGGTTTGGGGCAGATGGATACATTCAGTCCCAACTTTTTTCCACATAAAGCCGATCGCGTCTAAGCGGATAAAGTCGGCCCCATGACAAACATAATCGAGCAACACATCGATGATCGCCAGCATCACTTCTGGGTTCGAATAGTTCAAATCGATTTGGTCAGAGCTAAAAGTTGTCCAAACGTGCCGGGTCCCATCTGATGTATCGAACGGGGTTAAGAGGGGCAACGCCCGCGGCCGAAACACATCGCTTAAGTCAGTTTGAGGATCTACAACGTGGAACCAATCTGTAAAAGGCTCTTCGTTTTTCAAGAACGATTTAAACCACTCGCTTTCAGATGAGATGTGGTTAATGACCGCATCAAACATCATCCGAAAACTTAGGCTCATCCGCTTGATGTCTTGCCAGCACCCTAAATTTGGGTCTACTTGCCGATAGTCGCTAACTGAAAACCCATCGTCACTGGTCCATGGATAAAAGGGTAAGACGTGAACCGTGCTGATCGTCCCGGCAACCGTATTTTCCAAAAACTTAGTCAGTATCTCAAGTGGTTTCGACTCTCCCTGGGTCACCATATCACCATATGCGATTAAAACGGTGTCTTTTTCAGACACTTCTTTCGTCACATTGGTGGGCACGCGGGTCCGAAAGCTTGCCATCAGGTCTAATAAACGTTGGCATACCTTCGGACCATCCTCTTTACCGTACAGCTGAACAAGATGGTAAAGAAGTGCTGGCCGCTCGACAACGGAATCGTAAATCGCTTTTTTTGTGGGTGCTTTTTGTAGCATGTTGATTAGAAAGAAAGGTGGTAAATCGCTAGCCTTTAGCTGTTCTTTGGTGGAAAAATTTGGGAACTGCTATCTTTCAACCAATCTTTTTTTGGGCAAGTCTGAATAAGACTTAGTGCCTAGCATATTCTATATTTTCACGCTGCTCAATCAATCATCTGTACCAGTACTAAGGATAGAGTGACCCTCTACTCCTTAGATCTTTGGTCCAGTAGACTCGCGTACCACGACTTCTGGCGTTAACAATGTTTGGTACGGTTCCGGTTTCTGGCCAGCTAAGATTTCAACCAACATTCGGCAGCAGGTTCGGCCGATGTCATAAATCGGCTGGCGTAGTGTGGTTAAAGGGGGATTGGTAAATGCCGCCACAGGCACATCATCAAAGCCACTCACACTGATATCCCGGCCGACAACCATGCCTCGTTCTTGAACCGCATCCATCACGCCAAGGGCCATCATGTCATTACAGGCGATAACCGCAGTCGGCCGATCCCGATTAGACAAAAGAATGTTCATCTGTTCGTAGCCACTTTGGCGCGTCATGTTGCCTTCACGAATAAAGTCCGGTCTCCAACGAATCCCATTGTCCTGCATCGTTTGCACATATCCTTCTCGGCGCAGGCGGGCGAACATCAAGTTGGCCGGTGGTGCGAGAAATGCGATTTCACGATGACCCAAATCGATAAAGTGTTGCACCATCTGGCTCACACCAGCTTTGCTATCTTCATCGACCAAGGGGTATTCAAATTCGTGGTTAGAGCGGCCGAAAGCAACAAACGGATAGTTGTTTTCATACAGATACCGAATGCGCCAATCGTCATATCGGGTCCGCACCAAAATAACCCCGTCAACCCATCCTCCACCTACCGCCCGGGTATAGGATTCATGCTCTCCGCGACTGTCAGGGGAATGGGTGGTAATGAGCAGGTCAAAACCGTGATTCCCAGCTTCATTACCGATTCCGGCGAGAAAATTACTAAAAAATGGATCTCCTAACCGAGAGCTGGTGTCTGGAATAATAAATCCGAGCGTACCGGTGCGGCCGGTTTTAAGCCGACGAGCCATTAAATTTGGGATGTATCCCAAACTATCAGCGGCCCGCTCAACCTCTTTACGTGTTTTGTCAGCCACATCGTCATATCCACTCAAAGCCCGAGAGGCGGTCGTAATAGAAACGCCAGCTTCTTTGGCGACTTCCCTTAATGTAATACCCATGCTAGTTGTCCTTTTATGTTTCACTTTCGCCACATTTCAGCCAAACAATGTTACGGGGGGTGCTTGGTTAAAAAGAATCAGAGCGCGAATATGAAAATCGATAAAAACGAAACGATTGCAATAAATTGCAAAAAAAGAGTAGGTGTGCCCACTTACGATGTTAAAAAGGACTATAATCATCAACAAGTGACTTTCTTCCTGTACTAGTACCAACGGCACCGTCCTTAACGGGAAATTCATACACCGACTGAAAAGCTTTTCTTCAAGGTT